>DASXLN010000171.1:0-10109 GCA_036496165.1 Gaiellaceae bacterium
TCGCTGTTGATGTGCTCGAAGACGTACAGCGAGGCGACCTCCGTCTTGAACGGAAGGTTCCCCGCGATGAGGATGACGGCGCCGAACTCGCCGATCGCGCGCGCGAACGCGAGCGTGACGCCGGAGAGCAGCGCCGGCAGCAGGTGCGGGAAGACGATGCGGCGGAAGATCGTGTATCGCCCCGCGCCGAGCGACGCAGCCGCCTCCTCCATGTCGCGGTCGATCTCGATGAGCACGGGCTGAACCGTGCGCACGACGAACGGCAGCGTCACGAACAGGAGCGCCATCAGCACGCCCCAGCGCGTGTACGCGACGTCCACGCCGATGCCGCCGGTCGGGCCGTACAGCGCGAGCAGCGTCAGCCCCGCGACGATCGTCGGCAGCGCGAACGGCAGGTCGATCAACGCGTTGACAACAGCCTTGCCCGGAAAGTCGTCCCGCACGAGCGTCCAAGCGAGCGCGGTCCCCGTGACCGCGTTGACGGCGACGACGCCGCCCGCGAGCTCGAACGTCAGCTGCAGTGCCGCGCGCGCCTCCGGGTTCCACGCCACCTGCCAGAAGTGGTGCCACCCGCCGGCGGCGCCCTTGGCGACGACCGCGGCGAGCGGGACCAGCACGATGACGCTCAGGTATCCGAGCGCCACCCCGCTGCTCAGTGACGGAGCGCCGAGGGCGCGCGTCCGCGCCCTCGGCAATCTCGCTGCGTCAACCGCCAGTGGACACTCCCAGGCTCTGCTCGATCTTGGCGATGATGCCGTTCGTCGGGTCGAAGAACTGCGTGTTCACCTTGTCCCAGCCGCCGACATAGCCGATCTTGAACAGCTGCGGCCGCGGCGGGAACTGCGCGGCGAACTTCTTCTCGACGCTCGGCACCACGGAACGGAAGCCGTTCTGCGCCCAGATCGTCTGCGCCGCCGGCGTGTACAGCCAGCTCACGAACTGCTTCGCGGCGACGTAGTTCGATCCGTTCACCGCCGCGAGCGGCGTCTCGATCTGCAGCGTCGCCTTCGGGATGAGATAGAAGACGGGCTTCCCCTGCGACTGCGCGAGCTTCGCGTCGCTCTCGTAGTCGAGGAGCACGTCGCCCTTCCCCGACAGGAACGTGTTGAGAGCGTTGCGCCCGCTCGTGTCCTGCGAGACGTTGTGCTGGAACAGCAGCTTCAGGTACGCCTGCGCCTGCTTCGGCGTCTTGTGCTCGCGCAGCATCGCGCCGTATGCGGCCATCACGTCCCAGCGCGCTCCCCCCGAACTGAACGGGTTCGGGAAGACGACCTGCACGCCGGGCTTGACGAGGTCGTCCCACGTGCGGATGTGCTTCGGATTGCCGTTCCGCAGGACGAAGACGACGACCGACTTCGACACGATCCCGTGGTACGGGTTCGCGTCCCACGACTTGCTCACCTGGCCCGAGCTCACGAGCCGGTCCATGTCGGTGCTGATGGAGAAGTTGACGACGTCGGCCGGCAGGCCGGCGGCGACCGCCTTGCTCTGTACCTCGGACGCGGCGAACGACGAGGCGAACTTCACGCCCTGGCCCTGCGGCGTCGCCTGGTACGCGGCGAACAGCTTCGGGAAGACGGTCGTCGGGATCGAGTACCCGACGACGGAAAGCGTCGTGTCCTTCCGGCTCGCGGTCGCGGCCGCGGGAAGGAGCAGGACGAGGGCGACTGGGACGATCAGAAGTTTTCTCATTGGATTTGTTGTATATCACAAATCCCAACAAGAAAGGGCCCCTTTCGGGGCCCTCTCACTCAAACGTCGTGCGACGCGGACTACGCGACGATGCGGACGTTCGTTGCCTGCGGGCCTTTCGCACCCTCGGTCGCTTCGAACTCGACCTTGGCGCCCTCGGAGAGGGTCTTGAAGCCCTCACCCGAGATGCCCGTGTGATGGACGAACAGGTCCTTTGCGCCGTCCTCCGGGGTGATGAAGCCGTACCCCTTCTCGTCGCTGAACCACTTGACGGTTCCGGTTGCCATATCTAACTCACCTCCCTGCGTTTTCGCGAACAAGCTGGGAGGCGGTGATGCTGCACTCCGGTACTCGTCCTTCGTTCTAGATGCCGACGGAGTGTATCTACCAACGGGAGCGACGGCCACGCCGGCTCGTGTAAAGGAGCTTCGGCTTGGCGGTGGCCATCCCGGTGCTTTCGAACTGCTCGCGGTGCCCGAGCCTGGCAGCGACGCGACTGACGTCGGCCTGCTGCTCCGGAAGCACGAGCGTGCTGCCGCGGCCGGATGCACCCGCGCGGCCGGTGCGGCCGACGCGGTGGACGTAACCCTTGTCGTCCTCCGGCGGATCGAAGTTGATGACGTGGGCGATGCCGTCGAGGTCGAGGCCGCGCGCGGCGACGTCGGTGGCGACGAGCGTCGTCACCTTGCCGGTGCGGAACCTCTCGAGGGCGCGCTCGCGCTGCGACTGCGAGAGGTCGCCGTGCATGGCGACGACGCGAACGTCGCGGCGGCTGAGCTTCTGCGCGAGGCGGTCCGCCCCACGCTTGGTGCGGACGAAGACGAGCGACAGCCCGGGCTCGGCCTCGAGGAGGTCGACGAGCCGGTCGACCTTGTCGCCGGCGGTGACTGCGACGAAATCGTGCTCGACGACGCCGTCCTCGACGTCCTGCTCGCGGCCGTTCTCGAAGCGGGCAGGCGCATCGGTGTACGCGTTCGCGAGCTCGCCGACCTCGCCGTCGAGCGTCGCGGAGAAGAGCATCGTCTGGCGCGCCACCGGGAGGCGGCGCATGATCCGCTCGACCTGCGGCTTGAAGCCCATGTCGAGCATGCGGTCGGCCTCGTCGAGGACGAGCGCGGTGACGGCGTCGAGTGAGACGAGCCGCCGCTCGATCAGATCCTGGAGGCGGCCCGGCGTCGCGACGACGATCTGCGCGTCCTTGACGCGCTTCGCCTGCGACGCGACCGGCGCACCGCCGTATGCGGCCGCGACACGGATGCCTCGCGCCTTCGCCAGGGGCTCGAGGTCATCGCAGACCTGGAGCGCGAGCTCCCGCGTCGGGACGAGGATGAGCGCCGCCGGCGTCTTGCCGTCGACGGGCGCCCGCTCGACGAGCGGGATGCCGAAAGCGAGTGTCTTGCCGGAGCCGGTGGGCGACTTCGCGAGGATGTCGCGGCCGCCGAGTGCGTCCGGCAAGACGAGCGTTTGGATGCGGAACGGCTCGACGATGCCGCGGACCGCGAGCGCCTGCTCGACGGCCGCGCTCACGCCGAGCGCGCGGAAAGTGTGCTGCATGTGGTGTTCGACTCCTTCTGCTGATGGTGCGGTGTCGAGATCACACGACTCGAAACCAACCGAAGGAGGAACGAGAAGCTGAAATCTCACGGGACGGCCCTGTTGCCGTCCGTGGAATCAGGGTAGCAGACGTTCTCCCGCCCGGATCGGCTCCTGGAGCCGATTTGCCGGGGGCGTCAAGGGGCAGGCCCACCGGTCGTCGTACGAGCACGACGGGTTGTAGGCGAAATTGAAGTCGAGGACGAGGCGCCCGTCCTCCATCCCGAGGTCCGAGCCCTTGACCGTGTCGAGGAGGTAGCGGCCGGCCCCGTACGTCTCGGTCCCGCGCGTCGAATCGGCGAACGGAAGGAAGACGCCGCCGCCGTAGCCCTCGAGCCAGTAGAGGTCGAGGGCGCCGAGCGGAAACGTGACGCGGGCGAAGCGCCGGAACGGGAAGCCGTCGATCTCGATCGCCTCCTCGTCCGCCGGCTCGACCTCGCCGAGAAAGCGAAGCGCAGGGTCGTAGTCGTAGAACGCGAGCGACGCATACCCCGGCGACGGCGACTGCGGGTGGTAGCGGAAGAGCCCGGCGCGCACCGCCTTCCACCGCTCCCAGCCGGCTCTAGGCTCGGACGCGCGCACCTCGGCGTACAGCTCGAAGATGTGCCGCTTCCAGTCGAGCAGGTCGAGCTCGTCGATCACACGGCTGCCGCGAGGCCCTCGGTGGTCTTGCGCAGGGGCACCTCGGTGAGGAACCAGCTGAGGACGAACGCCAGCCCGGAGATGATCGCGGCGACGAGGAACACCGGGTGGAGCGCATTCGAGAAGGCGTGCACGTACAGGTTGTGAACGTGCGGCGAAAGCGCCTTGACCGCCTTCGGCGTCGCCGACGTCGGCCCGTGCACGCCGGGCGGCAGCATCTTCGCCAACTCCTTGCGGAGCTGGTTGGCGAAGATCGCGCCGAACGCGGCGATGCCGACCGACCCGCCGATCTGCCGAAACATGATCGAGCCCGAGGTGGCGACGCCCATCTCGCGCGGCGGCACGGCGTTCTGCACCGCGAGCACGAGCACCTGCATGACCATGCCGAGGCCGAGGCCGATCACGAGCATGTAGAGCGACGTCGCCACCGTCGACGTGTTCACGTCGAGCTGCGTGAGGAGGGCCATGCCGACCGTGGCGATCGGGGTACCCGCGATCGGGAAGGGCCGGTATCGGCCCGAGCGCGAGATGATCTGACCGCCGACGATCGACGTGATGAGAAGCCCCGCCATCATCGGCGTCAACTGCAGACCGGCGCTCGTCGCTCCGCGGCCGCGGACGATCTGGAGGAACAGCGGCAGGAACGTGATCGTGCCGAACAGGGAGACGCCGATGATGAACCCGACGAGCGAGCTGACGACGAAGATCCGGTTGCGGAAGAGTGACAGCGGCAGGATCGGCTCGTCTGCGCGCCGCTCGACGAAGGGGAAGAGCGCGAGCAGCGTGACGCCGACCACGCCGAGCACGACGATCTGCGGCGAGCCCCACGCATACGTGTTTCCGCCGAGGCTCGTCAGCAGCACAAGCGCTGCGAGCCCGCCGGCGAGGAGCGCCGCGCCGAGATAGTCGATCTTGTGCTCCACGCGGTCGATCGGCGCATGGAACGTCGCGCCGATGACGAGGAACGCAACCACGCCAATGGGCAGGTTGACGTAGAAGATCCAGCGCCACGAGAGGTTGTCGACGAAGAAGCCACCGATGAGCGGGCCGATGACGGTGGCGACGCCGAAGACCGCACCGAACAGCCCCTGGTAGCGGCCGCGGTCGCGCGGCGGGATGATGTCGCCGATCACGGCGATCGCGACGACGACGAGACCGCCGGCGCCGAGCCCCTGCAGCGCGCGGAACAGGATGAGCTCCGTCATGTTCTGCGCGATCCCGCACAACGCCGAGCCGACGAGGAAGATGACGATCGCGGCCTGGATCACGATCTTCCGTCCGTACAGGTCGCCGAGCTTCCCGTACAGCGGCCCCGACACGGTCGACGTGAGGAGGTACGCCGTCACCACCCAGGAGAAGTGCGAGAGGCCGTGGAGGTCGCCGACGATCGTCGGCAGCGCGGTCGAGACGATCGTCTGATCGAGCGCGGCGAGAAGCACGACGAGCATGAGGGCGCTGAAGATGACGCGCTTCCGCGGCGCCCCGGTCGTCGTCGGCATAGTTACCAGCATGCCGAAGATCGAGAAGTCTGAGCAGGAGTGGCGTCAGGAGCTGACGCCGGAACAGTTCCACGTCCTACGGCGCAAGGGCACAGAGGCGCCGTTCACCGGCGAGTACGACCACGTCTTCGAGCCGGGCACGTACGTCTGCGCAGGATGCGGCGCCGAGCTGTTCGAGTCGGACGCGAAGTACGACTCGGGCTGCGGCTGGCCTGCGTTCTTTGCGCCGGCAGGCGATACCGCGGTCGAGGAGGAGTCCGACGGCAGCCACGGGATGATCCGCACCGAGGTGCTGTGCGCGAGCTGCGGCGGCCATCTCGGCCACGTGTTCCCGGACGGGCCGCACCCGACCGGCCAGCGCTACTGCATCAACTCCGCAGCGCTGAAGCTCGAAGAAAAGTAAGGGCCTCTACCGCTCGCGGTAGACGATGCGGCCGCGCGACAGGTCGTACGGCGACAGCTCGACCTTGATCCGGTCGCCGGGGTTGATCCTGATGCGATAGCGGCGCATGCGGCCGGAGGTGTAGCCGAGGGTCTCGTGACCGTTGTCGAGCGCGATGCGATGCATGCCGCTCTTGAACGACTCCATCACCTCGCCCTCGAGCTCGATCTTCTCTTCTTTCCCAGCCATGTGCCTCTCACGGTAGCCGATGAATTCGGGCCGCGGGCGCCGTCTTCACTTTCGATGGGCATCGGGCTGGAGACGGTCGACGCACTCGCACGACTGCGATTGGCCGGGAAACGGCTCGGTTTCGAGGTTCGGCTGACTCCGACGGAGGAGCTGCTCGAGCTGCTCGAGCTCGCCGGGCTAGTCGAGGTGCTCTGGCAGCCCGAAGAGCGGGAAGAGCCGCTCGGTGTCGAGGAAGAAGGTCAGCTCCGAGATCCGCCCGCCTGAGGTCTCGAGCACCTGCAGCGCCCACGGCGTGTAACCGCCGTCGGGGTCGATCTTGTACTGCCCGAATGCCGGCGAACCGTTCGCAGCGCGAACGGGGATGACCCGCGAGCCTTCGCACGCGATGCCAGGCCCGAACCACCACGTGAAGATGTCGTCGCGGCCGGAGAGCCAGAGATCGAACGGCGGCATCGACTGGATCGCGTCCTCGCGCAGAAGCTCCGTCAGCAGCTCGATGTCGTACGCCTCGAACGCCGCGACGTAGCGCTCGAGCAGCGCGGCGTCGACGTCCGGCGTGTCGACCTCTTGGATCGGCGCATTCGAAAGCGTGGCACGCGCGCGCTGGAGCGCGCTGTTCACCGACGCGACCGACGTGTCGAGGAGGTCGGCAGCCTCGGTCGCCTGCCACTTCAGCACCTCGCAGAGGATGAGGACGGCGCGCTGTCGCGGTGGCAGATGCTGGAGCGCCGCGACGAACGCGAGCCGGATCGTCTCGTGCGCAACGGCGGCATCCGCGGGATCGGGCATCGGCTCGATCCACGTCACCTCGGTGGGGACGTTGAGGTTCTCGAAGAGCGGCTCGCCGGCCGGGCCGAGATCCATCGGCCGCGCGCGGCGCTTGCCGGCGTCGAGCATGTCGAGGCAGACGTTCGTCGCAATCTTGTACAGCCAGGACTTGAGCGCGGACCGTCCCTCGAACCGCTCGATGTTCCGCCACGCGCGGACGAGCGTGTCCTGCACCGCGTCCTCGGCGTCGAACGGCGACCCGAGCATGCGATAGCAGTACGCGGTCAGCTCGGACCGGTGCTGTTCGAGCTCCGCGAATGCGGGCGTGGCGGCGGCCGGCGACTCCACGACGCTCATCCTAGAAAATGAGACTGCGTCTATGACGCAAATTCATCGCTACGGCTTGAAGACGCCGAGGAACACGAGGATTTGCGCGTTCTGCGGCGCTTCGCCGCCGGCGATGGGCGACTGCTGGACGATCTTCCCGGCCTGGTTCCGTGGGACGGCGAGCTTCACGTAGATGAGCTTGAGATGGGCGGCATTCATGGTGGAGACCGCCTGCTGAAGCGTCATCCCGACGACGTTCGGGACGTGCTCCGCCGTCGGGTTCTGCCCGCTGGAGATGTTGATCTGCACGTGCGAGCGGTACGGCACGGTGGTGCCGGACGGCTTCGCCTGCGCCTCGACCGTGCCCTCGGGGTCGTTGCTGGAGACGAAGACGAGGCTCGGCAGGATGCCCGCCTGCGCGAGCGCCTGCACCGCCGCCTGCTCGTTCTGGCCGGAGACGTCGGGAACGGTCGCGGTCTTCGGCTGGGCAGCGGCGGTCGTCGTCGGAGTCGTCGTCGAGGCCGCTGTGGTCGCTGCCGGCGCCGCACCCTTCGCGACCGAGAGCGTGACAAGCCCGCCCTTGGCGAGCTTCGTGCCCGGCTTCGGCGCCTGGTCGACGACGGTGCCGGCCGGCTTGCCCGCTCCGGTGACCGGCGTGGTCGCGACGCGGAAGCCGAGAGCGGCCGCGGTCGCACGTGCATTCGCGACAGGCTCGCCGACGAAGGCCGGGACGGAGAGCTTCGCCACCTGCACGACAGTCGTCGTGGCCGGCGGGCTCGTCGTCGCGGCCGGCTTCGTCACGACGACGGTGCGCGCGGGCGGAGCGGCGGCACGGTGGTGATGGCGGTGGGTCAGCCAGTACGCAGCCAGCGCCCCGACAACGAGCACGAGCAGCAGGACCAGCATGCCGAGCGCGAGGTTGTCGTCGAACCACCGCCGCCGCTCGGGCGGCGGCGGTCCGCCCGGCCCGCGGGCGACGAGCGTCTCGCTCTCGCTCGCGACCGGCCAGTTCTCGATTGCGCCTCTTCTCGCCATCGTGCAGGGAAAACGCGCGAGGGGGCGGTGAGGATTCGCTACTCGAGGCCGAGCTCGTCGAGCGAGCGATGCAGCTCCGCTGCATCCTCGTAGACGCGGAACGCCCCCGCACCGAGCAGCTCGTCGGCGCCGTAGCCGCCGCTCAGCAGGCCGATGCTGAGCATGCGGGCGCGCCGCGCGGCGAGGAGGTCCCAGACCGCGTCGCCGACGACGTAGCAGTCGATCGCCTGAACGCCGAGTGCCTCCTGGGCTGCAAGGAACAGGTCCGGGGCCGGTTTGGCCCGCGCCACATTCCCGCGGTCGACGACGACCGTCTCGTCGCCGACGCCGAGCGCCTCGAGCGACGCGTCGATCTCGGGCCGGCGGCCCGAGGTCGCGATCCCGTGCACGATGCCGCGGCGGCGGAGCTCGGCGAGCAGCTCGACGGCGCCCGGAAGCGGACGCCGCTCCGGCAGCAGCCCGCGAAAGATCTCGCCGTGGCGGCGCTGGATCTCCTCGGTCTCCTCGGCCGTCAGCTCACGCCCGACCTCGCGCGCGACCGCGCGCGCGAAGAGCCCGCCGCTCATACCGATGCGGCGGTGGATGCGCCAGCCGTCGATCGGCAGGTTCTCCTCCGCGAGCGCGCGCTGCCACGCGAACACATGCGCGTACACCGTGTCGATCAGCGTGCCGTCGAGATCGAAGATGAGCGCGAGTGCCACGCCCGCGAGCCTACGCCGTCTTGGCGCGCACGACGTAGCGCGCGTCGCGGTGCTCCGCGACCCGCAGGAGCAGCTCGTGCAGCTCGTGCCGCTCGTCCTCGTCGAGCGGCGCGAGGAACTCGTCCTCGATCCGCGACACCAGCTTGCGGAACGACGCCAGCTGGCGCTTGCCCGCCGGCGTCAGGCTGACCATCTGCCGGCGGCGGTCGTTCGGATCGCGGCGCCGTTCGATCATGCCGTGCGACTCGAGCCCGTCGAGCAACGCAACGAGCTGGCTCGGGTCGAACTGGAGCGCGTCGGCGATCGCCGCCTGCGCCGTCCGCGGGCCCTCGCTTAGCAGCGCGAGCACCGAGTACTGGTACGCGCTGAAGCCCTCACGCTCGAAGGCTTCCATCATGTGCATCTTCAGGGTCATCCCGATCCGCGCCAGGAGGAAGCCGGGCCGGGACACGAGCTCGGCCGGAAGGCAGTTCGTCGGCACCTCAGCGTTCATTGCGGAATAAGTGTAGCGCAGGATCGTTGTCTACGGATATCGTGGAATCAGACAACGATTTAGGGGAGAAGTAAATGAGTGGTAACACGATTGAAGCTCAGACCAACAGGCGCTGGTTCGGCCTGGCCGTCCTCGTGGCGGCACAGTTCATGGTCGTCCTCGACATCGCCATCGTCAACGTGGCGCTGCCGACGATCAAGACCGACCTCCACTTCAGCCAGGAGAGCCTGCAGTGGGTGATCACCGCCTACTCCATCCTCTTCGGGGGCGTGCTCCTGCTCGGCGGCCGGATGGCCGACCTGCTCGGCCGGCGCCGTCTGTTCATGGCGGGCCTGACGCTCTTCAGCGTCAGCTCGCTCCTCGACGGGCTCGCCTGGTCCGAGGCGTCGCTCATCTCGTTCCGCGCCCTCCAGGGGCTCGGGGCGGCGCTCCTCGCCCCCGCGGCGCTCTCGATCCTGACGACGATGTTCAAAGAGGGGCGCGAGCGCAACCTCGCGCTCGGCATCTGGGGCGCCGTCTCCGGGAGCGGCGCGGCAGCCGGCGTCCTCCTCGGCGGCGCGTTGACGAGCGCGTTCAGCTGGTCGTGGATCTTCTATGTCAACGTCCCGGTCGGCGCGGCCGGGGTGCTGCTCGGCGGCGCGCTCACGAGCGGCCTGACGTGGTCGTGGATCTTCTTCATCAACGTGCCGGTGGGCGCCGTGGCGATCGGGCTGACGCCGATCCTGCTG
>DASXLN010000172.1:0-5259 GCA_036496165.1 Gaiellaceae bacterium
CAACCTTCCCCTCGGCGCCGCCCCCTTGTACAAGCACTGCGAGGGCACCGTGCGGAAGGTCTACGTCACTGCGGCGATACTCGGCCTGTTCGCAGGCTTGCCGGCGGCTGCGCCGGCGGCTCCCGTCAGTGCGATCGTCGCCGAGAACTCGCTCCCGGGGAGCACCGACTGGGTACGGCAGCAAGGCGGCGACATCCAGATCTATGGAACGCAGATCAGCGCGGCCCCCGGGGGCGAGATCGACTTGCACGTCAGCACGGCCTACCGCTACCGGGTGATCGCGTACAGGCTCGGCTGGTACGGCGGCGACGGAGCCCGAGAGGTCGCGTGCGTCCCGAGCTGCGGCGGCGACGAAGCGGGGGCGCTTCAGCCACAGCCGCAGCCGCCGTTTCCCGCAGCGAGCGAGGCCCCGATCCGCGCGAACTGGCCCGTGACCGACGTCCTTTCCACGGGTCCCGACTGGACGAGCGGCTACTACCTGGTGGAAGCGATATTGACGAACGGCCCGATGGCGGGACGCGTCGCGACGACGTTCTTCGTACTCCACGAGACGGCGGAGAGCTCGCCGTCGCAGATCGTCGTGCAAGTCCCGGTGAACACGTGGGAGGCGTACAACAGCTGGGGCGGACGCTCGCTCTACTCGTTCACAGGACCGCGGATGTACCGCGTCTCCTTCGAGCGGCCGTTCGGGTTTCTCGCGCAGAGCCCGTTCTGGTGGGAGATCGACCTCGTCCGCTTTCTCGAGCGGGAAGGCTACGACGTCTCCTACCAGACCGACCTCGACACGCATGCCGATCCAGGCAGCCTCCTGCGCCACCGCCTCGTCATCGATGCGGGCCACGACGAGTACTGGACGGCCGCGATGCGCGACGCGTTCGCGACCGCGCTCGGCGACGGGACGAACCTCGCCTTCATGGGCTCCAACGACGCCTACTGGCATGCCGAGTACGAGGACGGCGGCCAGACGATCTTCGCCTACAAGTCGCTGTACGACCCCAATCCCATCCTCCAGCAGAAGACGGCGCTCTGGCGGGAGATCGGCCATCCAGAGTGCGAGCTGACGGGCACCGAGAACCAGTCGGTGTCGTCGTTGACGCATCCACTCGACTACACCGTCACGGCGGCCGGCGCCGAGGACCCGTGGCTGCGAGGCACCGGGCTCGCCGCCGGTTCCGTGATCGCGGGGATCGTCGGCCGTGAGCACGACGTGCTCAACCCGTTTCCCCAGAGCTGCGTCCACCCCGGGCTCGTCGATCTTTTCCGCTACGCAGGTGCACCAGGCGACCAGAACGGGGACGGCGTGCGCTTCACCGCACCGAGCGGCGCGCGCATCTTCGCATCGGGAGCGCAAGCGTTTTCGTTGGCCCTCGACGACTGGCGGAGCGACGGCACGATCGCACCACAAACGCCGGTCGTGGCGGATCGTGTGGTGCCGGTGGACCCGCGCGTCCAACAGTTCATGCGGAATGCGCTCGACGATCTCACGAGGCCGGCATCTCCGCAGCAGCTCGTCGTGACGCAATCGGGACGCTGGCTGAAGGTCGAGTTCGCTCCCGACCCGGACGCGCGCATTCGAACGGTCGTCGTTGGCGTGCGCCGCGGCGACACTTGGCTCCCCCTCTGCCACGGGCTCACGGGCTGCATCGGCTCCGCGCACGGGATGGCGGGGCAGCAGCAGGTCGGCGCGGTCGCCGTCGACCAGTGGAACCGCAACTCGTCGGCGGCCTACGGAACCGTGACGGTGCGGGAGGTCAGTGGGCGGTCCACCCGAGGTCGAGGAGGAAGGGCGTTCCCGTGACCGCGCGGCCGTCGGGCCCGAGGAGCCAGGCGGCGGCGGCCGCCACCTCGGCCGGCTCGAGCATTCGCTTCACCGCCTGCGGCGCGAGCAGATCGTCGAGGGAGCGGTCCTCGAGCTGACGCTCGACGAGCTCTGTGCGGACGTACGCAGGGCAGAGCGCGGCGGCCGAGATGCCGGCCTCGGCGCCCTCGAGCGCGAGCACCTTCACGAGCCCGACGACCCCGTGCTTCGCCGCGACGTAGCCGGCCTTGAACGGAGACGCGACCACGCCGTGCACGGAGGCGACGACGAGGAAGCGTCCGTCGCCCGAGGCGGCGAGCGCGTCCCACGCGTACTTCGCGAGGAGGAACGGGCTCGTCAGGAGGAGCGCCTGCAGGCGGTCCCATTCGTCCTCCGGGAAGTCGCGCACCGGCGCGACGTGCTGGAAGCCGGCGTTCGCGACGACCGCGTCGAGCCGGCCGTCGAAGCGCTCGAGCGCTGAATCGACGACGGCGCGGTTGCCCTCGCGCGTCGTCAGGTCGCCGTCGTCGACGTCGACTGCGTGGACGCGCCAGCCGTCGGCGGCGAGCCGCTCCGCGATCGCCGTGCCGATCCCGCGCGCGGCACCCGTCACGAGGACCGTACGGCTCACCGGTAGTAGCGGAACACGAGCTCGGCGACGCAGACCGGCTTATCGCCGCCATCGCGCTCGACCGTCGCCGTCATCGTCGCCTGGAAGCCCCAGTCGGACTCGTCCACGGCGTCGACGTGGAACGTCCCGCGGACGCGCGAGCCCGACGGCACCGGCGCCGGGAAGCGCACCTTGTTGAGCCCGTAGTTGACGGCCATGCCGCCGTCCTGCCGCGGGACGACCTCGTACGACATCACGGGGAGAAGCGACAGCGTGAGGTAGCCGTGGCCGATCGTCGTGCCGAACGGGCCGTTCGCCGCGCGCTCGCGGTCGACGTGGATCCACTGGTGGTCGCCGGTCGCGTCGGCGAATGCGTCGATGCGGTCCTGGCCGACCTCGATCCAGCTCGACGGTCCGTATGTCTCACCGGACTGCAGCATCGCCCCACCGTACGACACTCGCCGCCCAGGTGTAGCCGGTACCCGCGGCAAGCAGGAGGACGAGCTCGCCGTCGGCGAGCTGACCGGAACGGGCGGCGCGATCGAGTGCGAGTAGCGGATCGACGCCGCTCATGTGCCCCGTGTCGTCGAGGTATGCGGCACGCGACTCGTCGACGCCGAGCTCGGCGAGGAGCGCGCGATGCATCGACGGCTTCATGTGGATCCCGCACAGGTAGCCGATGTCCTCGAGCCCCGCGCCGCTCCGCTCGAGCGCGCCGCGCGCAGCGGCGGCGAAGTTCGCGAGGCTGATCCGGTCGAGCACGTCCTTCATCGCGGGCGGGTCGGCGACGTCGAGGAAGCGGTAGCCGCCGTTCGGCGACACGCTGCCGCCGGACTGCACCTTCACCTGGAGCGAGAGCGAGCCGTCGGTGATGCCGTGGCAGCCGAGCAACTCGTTGCTGCCGCCGTCCTTCACGAGCAGGCCTGCGACGGCGCCGTCGCCGAAGTTGAACATGAAGCGCGACCGCTTGTTCGCGTAGTCGAGCAGGTACGACTCGCGGCACGCGGCGACGACGAGGATCGTGCGCAGCTCGTCCTCCGCGATGAGCATGTCCCGCGCAAGCCGCAACGCGACCGGCGTGCCGCACGAGACGTTGTCGTACTCGACCGCGTACGCGCGCGTCGCGCCGATCCGGTGCGCGATCCACGGCGCCGCCTGCCAGACGGCGTAGTCCTTCCACATCGAGCCGTAGTACATGACGACGTCGATCGACTCGGGGTCGACGCCGGACTCGGCGAGAAGCCGCTCGGCGGCGCGGACGGAGAGATCGCTCACGTGCTCCTCGGCCGCGGCGATGTGCTTGCCGCGCAGGCCGAACTTCTCGACGATGACGTCCGCCGGGATGCCGCTGCGCTCGCCGACCTCCGCCGCGGTCATCCACCGCTCCGGCAGGTACGACGCCGTCGCGGCGAGCGAGATCGTGGTCACGCCGGCGGCTCCAGCACGCGGCGGATGATGCGCGCGAGCTCGGTCTCGACCTGCTTCGGGACGCTCCCGTCCTCCCAGAGGATGTAGCGCATGCCGAGCAGCTCGCCCGCGGCCATCAGCGCCCACGCGGTGACTTCCGGGTCGATGTCGCCGACCTCGCCGTTCGCCATCGACTCGCGCAGCCCCTCGACGTAGCCCTCGGCGAGCTTGTCGTAGTGGTAGTGCAGCATCTCGGGCGAGACGAACTCCGCCTGTCGGATGATCCGGTAGAGCGCGGGATGCTCGCCGGTGAACCGGAAGTAGGCGCCGAAGCCGAGGAGCTCCGCCTCGAGCCGGGTCGCGCCTTTCGACGATGCCTCTTTCATCGCATGGCGTACGCGCCGGTTCAGATCGCGCACGAGCTCGTCGAAGATCTCCTTCTTCGACGAGAAGTAGAGATAGAACGTTCCCTGGCCGACGCCCGCGGCCTCGGTGATCTTGACGATGGACGCGTCGTGGTAGCCGAGGTCGGCGAACACGGCTTCGGCGGCGTCGAGGAGCCGCTGCCGCGTCTCGACGCCCTTGCGCGACAGCGCGCGCCCGCCGGCTCCGGTGACGACGTCGGTCACGCGACGAGCTCCTGCTTCTGCATCTTGCCCATGCTGTTGCGCGGGATCTCGTCGACGAACCGGACCGACCGCGGCACCTTGAAGCGCGCGAGGCGCGACTCGCACCATGCGAGCAGCTCCTCCGCGCTGACGCCGTCGGCGACGACGTACGCGGCGCCGACCTCGCCCCACCGTTCGTCCGGCACGCCGACGACGGCGACGTCGGAGACGTGCGCATGCGCGTGCAGCACCGCCTCGACTTCTGCCGGATAGACGTTCTCGCCGCCGGAGATGTACATCTCCTTCAGTCGCCCCTTGATGCGGTAGAAGCCTTCGCCGTCGCGCTCGGCGACGTCGCCGGTCCGGAGCCAGCCGTCGGAGGTGAACGTCGCCGCCGTCGCGTCCGGGTTGCGCCAGTACCCGGGGAAGACGTTCGGTCCGCGGACGAGCAGCTCGCCGTCGGCGGACAGGTCGACGTCGACGAACGGATACGGCTTCCCGGCGAAGCCGAGCTTGCGCGCGGCATCCTCCGGCGGCAGGCAGAGGACGTTCGGTGCCGCCTCGGTCAGCCCATAGCCGTGGACGACGGTGACGCCACGCGCCGCCCACGTCTCGAGCAGCGCTTCCGGCATCGGCGCGCCGCCGACAACCGCCCGGCGCAGGCTCGAGAGGTCGGCCTCGTCGAATCCCGGATGCTGCGCGAGGAAGAGGTAGATCGCCGGCACACCCATGATCGTCGTCACGCGCTTGCGCTCGATCAGCTCGAGCACGCGCGCGGGATCGAAGCCGCGCTCGAGGACGACGCGCGCGCCCTTCCACCACGCGAGCAGCGGCTG
>DASXLN010000173.1:0-2751 GCA_036496165.1 Gaiellaceae bacterium
CGGGGACTTCTTCACGGCCAGCGGGCCGCCGACCGGGATCGGCATGCGCGCCGGCGCCCTCGACTCCGCGCCCGTCTCGTCCCGTTCGAGCCTCGGCATCGGGCCGGACGGGCTCCTCGCCGTCGCCAAGGTCGCCTTCGACGGCACGTGGCGCGGGACGGGGCAGCGCCGCCAGCTCGACCTCAACGACCAGCCGGTCTCGGGGCACACGACGCTCTACACCTCGGCGTGGGGCGCAGCGACGCCGCCCGAGAGCACGGGTGTCGTCGCGGACGTGATCGCGTCGCTGCCGGGGCTCCAGCCGAACCACGTCCTCTCGGGCGTCGTCACCGAGCAGGACGGCGCCGGCGGCATCCCGATCCCTCCCGGCGGCGCCGTCCTCGTCGCACGCGGTGCGCAGGCCTCGCACTTGAGCGCCGAGGCGCCTACGGGCACGACCGTCGAGATCCGGCCGACGCTCACTCCGAACTGGAGCAACCAGATCGCGGCCATCGGCGGCGGCCCGCTCCTCGTCGCCGCCGGGAAGGCGGTCTTCCGCGCCGATGAGGCGTTCGACGACGCTGTCTTCAACGTCCGCGGTGCGCGGAGCGCCGTTGGCCAGCTTCCCGACGGGCGCATCCTCCTGGTCACCGTCGAAGGAGGCGGCGCCGGCTACAGCGCGGGCATGACGAACTACGAGCTCGCGAACGCGATGGTGCAGCTCGGCGCCGTCACCGCGATGGGGCTCGGCAGCGGGACGCCCGCGAACATGGCGTTCGACGGAACGCTGCTGACGCGGCCGTCAGCGAAGACGGAGCAGCCGATCGCCGACGCGCTCCTGCTCGCGTACACGGGCGTGTACGCGGCGCCGCCGTCCGCCGACGTCGTCTCGCCGAACGGCGACGGCTTCAACGACACAGAGACGTTCACGTACAAGCTCGTCGCTCCCGCGCAGGTGACCGCGACGCTCACCGGGCCGGGCGGCACGCCGCTGACGCTCGCCCAGGACGCCGAGCAGGCAGGTGTGCACACATTGACGTGGAACGGGCAGCCGGCGACCGAGGGCAAGTGGAAGTTCGCCGTCACCGCAGCTGAACCGGGCGGGCGCACGACGACCGCCGAGCGCGACGTGCTGCTCGACGACACGATCGGCGGCCTGCAGGTCTCGCCCACCGCGGGCCACCTCGCACCGAAGGCGACGGCGGTCGTCACCGCGGCGTTCCAGCTCTCGCACGCCGCGAACGTGACGGCGACGATCGAGACGCGCACCGGCATCGTCATGGCGACGCTCGTGCACGCGAGGCTTCAGCCCGGCGCGCAGTCGCTGCCGTGGAACGGGCGGCTCTGGACCGGTGGCCTCGCTTTCACAGGCGCCTACCAGGTGCACGTCGTCGCGACGAACTCGATCGGCACCGTGTCGGTCACCGCGCCGTTCGTCGCGCGTCGCTAGACTCGGCGCGCGTTGCTCCTCGCGAGCGTCTCATCGAGCTTCACGTCGCAGGTCGCGTCCCACGGCGTGTACGCGGTGTTCGGCCTGATGGCGATCGACGCCGTCTTCCCGGCTTTCAGCGAGCTCGTGATGCTCTACGCCGGAGCGGTCGCTGCGGGCGCGTTCCCCGCGGCGCATCACGTCTCGCTCTTCGGCGCGAAGATCGGCTTCGGTGCAGGCGCGTTCGTCGTCATGGGGCTCGCCGGGACGCTCGGCTACCTCGCCGGCGCGATCGTCGGCTGGTGGATCGGCCGCCGGGGCGGCCATCCGCTCGTCCAGCGCCACGGGCGCCTCGTCCACGTGACGCCGGAGCGGCTCGAGAAGGCCGAACGCTGGTTCGACCGGTGGGGCAACGTCGGCGTCCTCGTCGGCCGCCTGACGCCGCTCGTCCGCTCGTTCGTCTCGATCCCGGCGGGGATCCTGGAGATGCCCTTCGGCCCGTACGCCGTGCTCACCCTCGTCGGCTCGGCCATCTGGGCGTTCGCCATCGGCGGCGTCGGCTACGGCCTCGGATCGAACTACCACCGCTTCGACCACGGCTTCAAGTACGCCGAGTACCTCGTCGTTGCAGGCCTCGTCCTGCTGGTGGCCTATTTCGTCTACCGCTGGGCTACAGTGAGCCGACGCCGTGTCTCAGATCCCGCTGATTGACGTCAAGGCGCAGTACGCGCCGCTGATCCCGGAGCTCGAGGCCCGCTTCAGCGAGGTTCTCGGCAGTGGCCAGTTCATCCGTGGATCGCACTACTGGGCGTTCCAGGAGGAGGCGGCCGCGTTCCTCGGCGTGAAGAAGTCGGTCGGTGTCGCGAATGGCACCGACGCGATCGTGATCGTCCTCGACGCGATGGGGATCGGCCCCGGCGACGAGGTCATCTGCCCGGCGTTCACGTTCTACGCGACGGCCGAGTCGATCGCCCGCCGTGGCGCGACGCCCGTGTTCGCCGACATCGACCCGGCGACGTTGAACGTCGACGTCGACGACGTCGCCGCGAAGATCACGGCGCGCACGCGCGCGATCATGCCGGTGCACCTCGTCGGCCGCCCGGCACCGATGGACGAGCTCGTCTCGCTCGGCGTGCCCGTTATCGAGGACGCGGCGCAGGCGTTCGGCGCGCCCGGCGTCGCGAAGCAGGGGCTCGTCTCGACGTACAGCTTCGTCCCGACGAAGAATCTCTTCTGCCTCGGCGACGGCGGGCTCGTCGCGTCGAACGACGAGGAGCTCGCGGATCGCGTGCAGATGCTCTCGTTCCACGGCTCGCGCGATAAGACTGCGTTCGACTTCGTCG
>DASXLN010000174.1:0-23496 GCA_036496165.1 Gaiellaceae bacterium
TGACGTGCGCGACATCAAGTCGCTGGAGCTACGCCAAGCGGCGTGACACACCTTGAACGAACCCGTTGCAGACGCGTACACCGGCGGTATCCGTGCCTGGCACCGGCAGTGCCTTACGGGGTCGCGTCTGTGGCGTGTCCCGGTTGGTCAGGCGGCGACGCTGATCAGATCGCGCAGGGCCCCCAGGCGCGCCAGCGCCTGGCCCTCGAGCTGTCGGACGCGCTCGCGCGTCAGGTCGAGCTCGTGCCCGATCGCCTCGAGCGTCCACGGCTCGCCCTCGAAGCCGAACCGCAGCTCGAGGATCCGCCGCTCGCGCTCGGGCAGCGCATCGAGTGCACGCCGAACGCCCTGCCGGCGAAGCGACTCCTCCGCTTCGTCGAACGGGTCCGCTGCCTCACGGTCGGCGAAGAGATCGCCGAGCTCGCCCTCGTCGTCCGCGCCGACCGTCTGGTTGAGCGAGACGGACGCGTGCGCGGCGCCGAGCGCCTCGTCGACATGCTGCATGGGCAAGCCGGTCGCCTCTGCGAGCTCGTCCTTCGTCGGCTCGCGGCCGAGCTCGACCTCGAGCCGCCGCGCTGCGCGCGACAGCTTCTGCTGCCGCTCGACGACGTGGACGGGGACGCGAATCGTGCGCGCATGGTTCGCGACCGCGCGCTGCACCGACTGGCGGATCCACCACGTCGCATACGTCGAGAACTTGTAGCCGCGCCGCCAGTCGAACTTCTCGACCGCACGGTTGAGGCCGAGCGTCCCCTCCTGGATCAGGTCGAGGAACGGAACGCCGAGACCGCGGTAGCCCTTCGCGATCGACACGACGAGCCGGAGGTTCGACTCGATCATCCGCCGCTTCGCGGTGGGGTCGGCGCGTTCGATCCGCTTCGCGAGCATGACCTCTTCCGCGGCGGTGAGCAGCTTGTGCCGGCCGACGTCGGCGAGGAAGAGCTGCAGGCTGTCGGCCGCGCCGGAAACGGCAGCGCTCGCCTCGAGCCGCGCGGCCTCCTCCTCCGCGGCCTTCTCCGCGTCGGCAGCGGCGGTCGCCTCGGCGGCGGCGGATCTGGGCGCGCCGATCTCGAGCCCGATCCGCTCGAGCTCGGTCGTGAGCTCCTCGACCTCCTGGTCGTTCAGGTCGAGCTCGACCGCGAACGCCTCGAGCTCGGCGGGCTCCAGGTAGCCCCGTTCCTGCGCACCCTCGACGAGAGCGCGCGCCTGGTCGGTCTCGAGCAACTCGTGCAGCTGGTTCTGAGTCAGTTCCCGTCAGTCCTCTCTGGGCGCTGCGTCGACTGGGTCAAACGACCTTCTCACTCTACGAGGGAAGTCCTCTCCCTGCCAGGGGTATCTGCGGCCCCGGCCCTTAGAGACTCGAAACGGAGCGTGGGCCGGTGTTATTCCGCTGCTGCCGGCTCGGCTTCTGGCTCCTTCGACTGCGTCCGGACGGGGAAGTCGAACTCGACCTTGCCCTCGTCGTTCAGGATGAGCCTCGCGCGGAACGGTTTGTTGTTCCGCGACCTGAAACCGGACAAGACTTCGCGCGTCTTGCCCTCCTCGAGCAGCTGCCGCGCGAGCTCCGGCGTGATCGTGCGTCCTGCCACGCGCTTCCAGATGACGAAGCCGCAGCCGACCTCCTCGCGATTCTTCCAGCTCGTGCATCCGTATGCGCGCGAGTTCTCGCGGATGATCTCGCCCGTCTCGGCGCCGCAGCGCGGGCAGAGTCCGAGCTCGACGCGCTCCGGCCGGAGCTTCTCCTTGTCGAGCGCCTCGATCTGCCCGACGATCTCCTTCGTGAAGGTGGCGATCTCGTCGATGAATGCACCGCGGTCGCCCGTGCCGTGCTCGATGTCGGAGAGCTTCTTCTCCCACGATCCGGTCAGCTCCGGGGACGTGATCTTGTGCTCCTCGAGCATCGTGATCACCTGCAGCCCCTTCGGCGTCGGCTGGAGGTCGCGGCCGACGCGCTCGATGTACTCGCGCCGGATGAGCGTCTCGATGATCTCCGCGCGCGTCGCCGGCGTTCCCAGCCCGGACTCCTTCATCGCCTCGCGCAGCTCCTCGTCGTCGATGAGCTTGCCGGCGGTCTCCATCGCGGACAGCAGCGTCGCCTCCGTGTAGCGCGGCGGCGCCTTCGTCATCTTGTCCTCGCGCTCCGCGCCGAGGCAGCGCACCGTCTGGCCCTCCTGCAGCGTCGGCAGCTCGCCGCCCTCGGAGTCTTCGTCCTCCGACTGCTTCTCCGCGTCCGGCTCGAGGCCGTAGACGCTGCGCCACCCCGCCTCGAGCGTGATCTTGCCGCGCGTGCGGAAGCTCTCGCCCTCGACCTCGGTGACGACGGTCGTGCGCGCGTAGCGCGCCGGCGGATGGAAGACGGCGAGGAAGCGCTTCGCAACGAGGTCGAAGATGCGCCGCTCGTCGGGCGAGAACTTGTCGACGTCGTGCGGGACGTCGGTCGGGATGATCGCGTGGTGGTCGGAGACCTTCGCGTCGTTGATGACGCGCTGCAGCGGCAACTGGTCGAGGCGCATGACGTACGTCGCTGCTTCGCGGTACTCGTTGACGTCCTGCAGCGTCGAGGCGACGATCTTCAGCTGCGGCACCATGTCGCCGGACAGGTAGCGGGACGAGGTACGCGGATACGTGATCGCCTTCTTGTCCTCGTACAGCTTCTGCGCCGCCTGCAAAGTCCGCCGCGCGCTGAAGCCGAAGCTCCGGTTCGCGTCGCGCTGGAGCGACGTGAGGTCGTAGAGGAGCGGCGCGCGCTCGGACTGCTCCTTGCGCTCGACCTTCGTGATCGTGCCGTCCTTGCCGCTGACCTTGGAGACGATCTCGTCGGCGCGCTCGACCGCCTTGATGCGGGTCTCGTCGCCCTCGAACCAGATCCCCTGATACGGCGGCTGGAACGCCGCGTGCACGAGCCAGTAGGGCTCGGCAACGAATGCCTGGATCTCGCGCTCGCGCTTGACGAGCATCGCGAGCGTCGGCGTCTGCACGCGACCGAGGGAGACGACGCCGCCGACCCAAGCGCGGCCGCGGATGGTCGCTGCGCGCGTCGCGTTCATGCCGACGATCCAGTCGGCCTCGGACCGTGAGCGCGCGGCCTTCTCGAGCGGCACCATCTGCTCGCCGGGGCGGAGCTTCTCGAAGCCCTCGCGGATCGCCTGCTTCGTCATCGACGAGATCCACAGGCGCTGCACCGGCTTGGGGTCGCCGTCCTTCTTCTTCAGCGACTGGCGGTACATCTCGTAGATGTAGGCGAAGATGAGCTCGCCCTCGCGGCCCGCGTCGCAGGCGTTGATGAAATTGTCGATGTCCTCGCGCTTCATCAGCTTGAGGATCAGGTTGAGTTGCTTCTTCGACTTCGCGTCGCGCGGGACGAGGTGGAAGTCGTCCGGGACGATCGGCAGGTCGGCCATCTTCCACTTCTTGAACTTCTCGTCGTACTCCTCCGGATCGGCGAGCTGGACGAGGTGGCCGACGGCCCACGTGATGACGTACTCCTCGGATTCGAGGAAGCCCTCGTCCTTCTCGAACTTGCCGGGCAGCGCGACGGAAAGGTCGCGTCCGACGGATGGTTTTTCTGCGACGACGAGCGTCTTGGCCATAGATTCACCTTAGCGTGAGGCCGACCCGTACCTACTCCGTCGTGGCCGGCCTCACCTGGCCGATTCTCCACGGGTTGTACCGATTACACGCGCGCGGGCGCGAGAACATCCCGCGCGAGGGCGGGTTCGTCCTGGCCTGTAACCACGTGTCGAACTTCGACCCATGGCCGCTCGGGATGCCGCTCTGGCCGGGGCGATCCCTCCGCTTCATGGCGAAGTCGGAGCTGTACTGGTTCCCGCTCACGCTCGTCCTGAACGGGGCGGGGGCGTTCCCCGTCCGGCGCGGCCAGGCCGATGCCGAGGCGATCGAGACGGCGGTCCGCCTCGCGCGCGAGGGCAACGTCATCGCGATGTTCCCGGAGGGGACGCGGCGGCGGAAGGGGCTCGTCAAGCGGTTCGAGGCGCGGCCGCGCACCGGCGCGGCGCGCATCGCGCTCGACGCGGGCGTCCCGCTCGTCCCCGCTGCGGTGAAGGGCACCGAGCGGCTGCTCTTCCTCGGCCCGCTCCGCGTCGCGTACGGCCCGCCGGTCGACATCGAGGGACTCGACCCGCAGGCGGCGACCGATCGCCTGATGGAGGCGATCGAGCAGCTGGAGGCGTCGCTGTGAGCCTCCTGCTCGTCGTCGACGGCGACTCGTTCGCGCACCGCGCGTACCACGCGCTGCCGAAGTCGATCAAGCTCAACGCCGTCGTCGGCTTCACGAACATGCTCACCCGGCTGTGGGAGGCGGAAGCGCCGGACGCCGTGCTCGTCGGCTGGGACACGCTGTCGGTGCCGACGTACAGGCACGACGCATTCGCCGCCTACCAGTCCGGTCGCATCTTCGAGGAGTCGATCCTCGAGCAGCTCGACGTCCTGCCCGACGTCGTGCGCGCGTGCGGGTTCGCGGCGGCGAAGGCCGACGGCTACGAAGCCGACGACTTTCTCGCCGCAGCCGCGAAGACGTGGCCCGGCGACGTGCTCGTCGCAACGTCGGACCGCGACGCGTTCCAGCTCGTGTCCGACCGCGTCACCGTCCTGCAGCCGACGCGGGGCGTGAGCGAGATCGCGCGCATCGGGCCGGCCGAGGTGCGCGAGCGCTACGGCGTCGAGCCCGAGCAGGTGCCGGACTTGATCGCGCTCCGCGGCGACCCCTCGGACAAGCTCCCGGGCGCGCGCGGCGTCGGCCCGAAGAAGGCGGCGGACGTCCTGCGCGAGTTCGGAACGCTCGAGGCAGCCCTCGCGGCCGGCCGGTTCGCGGCGGAAGCGGAGGACTTGCGGCTCTACCGGCGAATCGCATCGATGGACGCCTCTGCTCCTCTTCCTCCCCTCGCAGATCAGTCACCTACATGGACGGAGGCGTCCACCTTTGTCCGGGGGCTCGGGCTCAACCAGCTCGCCGACCGGCTAGCCTCGCTCGCATGAACGAGTGGCTGACGCGGCAGGCGGACGCGCTCGGCGTCGAGTGGCTGAGCGAGCCGGAGGCCACGACGCTGCTCGAGCTCGCGCGAGTCGCGGCGCACGAGAGCGGCGACCGCCGGAACGCGCCGCTCCTCTGCTACCTCCTCGGCCGCGCCGGCGGCGACGTCGACCGGCTGGCCGAGATCGTCCGATCGACGTCCTGACCCATCCCGCGCTCGCGCGCCTGCATCCGACCGGCCATCACCCCGAGCGGCCGGAGCGGCTCGCGGTGCTGCTCGACCACCAGCACGTCTGGAGCGAGGGCCGCGCCGCAACGGACGAGGAGCTCCTGTCGGTTCACGCGCGTGAACACATAGACCGGATTCGAGCGATCGACGGGCAGGTCTGGCTCGACGGTGACACGGTCGCGACCGCGACGACGTTCGAGGCGGCGGCGCTCGCCGCGGGAACGGCGATCGAGGCAGCGCGGCGCGGCGCCTTTGCGCTCGTCCGGCCACCCGGCCACCACGCGCTGCCCGACCGCGCGATGGGGTTCTGCATCTTCAACAACGTCGCTGTCGCCGCGCGCGCGTCCGGATGCGAGCGCGTGGCGATCGTCGACTTCGACGTTCACCATGGGAACGGGACGCAAGCGGTGTTCTGGGACGACGACAGCGTGCTCTTCATCTCGCTGCACCAGTGGCCGTTCTATCCCGGCAGCGGGGGGCCGGACGAGCAGCGGGATACGACGGTGAACGTCCCGATGTCGGCGGGTTCCGGCGACGAGGAGTACCTGCACACGTTCGACCACGTCGTCGAGCCGGCGCTCGCGCGTTTCGACCCGGAGCTGCTGATCGTCTCGGCCGGCTTCGACGCGCACGTCGACGATCCGCTCGCCGGGATGAACGTCACCGCCGACGGATTCCGCGAGATGGCCCGCCGATGCCGCGACGCGGCGCCGCGCGTCGCCGCCGTGCTCGAGGGCGGATACCAGCTGGAGACATTGCCCGTGCTCGTGGACGCCGCGCTGGACGGCTTCAGCGGGCGATGAGGATCGACAAGTGGCTGTGGGCGGCGCGCTTCTACAAGACGCGGTCGCTCGCGACCGAGGCGGTTGCGGCGGGGCACGTCCACGTCGGTGGCGCGCGGGTGAAGCCCGCGCGCGAGGTACGCGTCGGCGACACGATCGAGATCCGGCGCGGCGCATACCGCTGGACGGTGGTCGTGCAGGCCTTGGCCGAGCGGCGCGGTCCCGCAACGGAGGCGGCGGCGCTCTACGAGGAGACGCCGGAGTCGGCCGCGGCGCGGGAGCAGCAGCGACTCGAGCGCCAGGCGGCGCGCCCGCTGGGCGCCGACCTCGGCGCCCGGCCAACGAAGCAGGACCGCCGCAGGCTGGAGGCACTGCGCAGGGGGCAGCGCAGGCGCTAGGCCGCGCGGGCGAGCGACAGCTGCTCGAGCGCGTCTCGGCGCGAGGAGACGCCGAGCTTGCGGAGCAGGCTCTTCACGTGCGAGCGGACGGTGTGCTCGGAGATGTAGAGGCGCTTCGCGATCTCGTCGGTGCCGAGGTGCTCGTCCAGGAGCAGCAGGACCTCGAGCTCGCGGGCGGAGAGCTTGCGCGCGATCGCGTCGGGCACGCCGCCGACGTGGTCGGAACCGGTGCGGACGCGGTCGAGCAGGCGACGCGCGATCGAGCCGGAGAGAGCCGCCTCTCCGTGGACGACGCCGTCGAGGAATTCCGCGATCCGCTCCGGCGGCTCTGTCTTCAGGAGGTAGCCGGCGGCACCGGCGCGGATCGCTGCGAGCAGGTTGTCCTCGGTGCCGGACGCCGTGAGGACGACCACCTCGCACCCGGGCGAGGCGTTGCGGATTGCAGGGAGCGCCGACAGCCCGTCCACGCCGGGCATCGACAGGTCGAGCAGGACGACGTCCGGCTGGAGACGGCGTGTCTCCCGGACGGCCTCTGCGCCGTCCTCGGCCGTCCCGCACACGTCGAAGCCGTGCGCGCCGAGCAGCGACGCCAGCGCGTCGCGGGTCAGCGGGTGGTCGTCGACGATGATGACCCGTGCTCCCATCCCACCGCTTATCGGCAGGAGACGTTCTGCCGACAAGGGTCATGTGAGGGAACAGAACGACTTCGAAGCCTGGCTCCTGAGCGAGACCCTGCTCGCCGGCCTGCTCGGTGCCATTCTCGCGCTCTTCCTCACCCATCCGGGGATGCGGACCCGGTTCGACCTGCCCGAGCTCCGGCTCGTGCTCGAGACGACGATGGCGCTCGCCGGCCTGCTCGTGGCCGTCCTCGCCGCCGCCCGCTTCTCCGCCGAGGGCCGCCGGGTCGACCTCCTGCTCGCGAGCGGCTTCCTCGTCTCCACGCTCTCGGCGGCCGGGTTCACGATCGCGCCGGTGCTCGGCGGTGCGTCGAGCCGAGCCCCGGAGGAATGGGCCTCGCTGCTCGGCGGCATGCTCGGCACGGCGCTCATCGCCATCGCGCCGTTCGTCCGCGGCCGGACGCGGCGCCGCGACTGGGCGATCGCGAACGCGGTCGCCGCGGCAGGCCTCGTGCTCTTCGTCGCGTGGTCGGTGCTGCGCGACGCCGGCGACGGCCTCCCGACGCTCAACCTCCCGGCCGGCCAGACACAGCCCTTCTACCTCACCGGCGTGCTCGCGCTGCAGGCGATGATCTTCCTCGTCGCAGTCGTCGGGTGGGGCAACCGCTTCCGGACGCGCAACGACGACCTCTCGCGCTGGCTCGCCCTCGGGTTCACGCTCATGCTCTTCGCCGCGCTCCAGCTCGTCTTCCAGCCGATCGTCGGCGGCAACTGGGTCTCGCAGGGCGACTTCCTGCGCATGCTCGCGTATGTCGTCATCCTCGTCGGCGCGTGGCGCGCGATCCGGTACGCCGAGTTCGGGCGCGCCGTCGCCGAGGAGCGCTCGCGCGTCGCGCGCGAGATCCACGACGGCCTCGCGCAGTACCTCTTCGCCGTTTCGACGCACGCGTCGATGCTCGAGTCGGGTGCGTCCACCGAGGAGACGCTGCCGCGGCTGAAGGAGGCCGCGCTGCTCGCGCAGCAGGAGGCACGCTTCGCGATCCTCGCGCTCTCGTCCGCGAGCGGCACGGCGCCGTTCGATGCCGCGCTGCGGCGGTACGTCGAGTTCCTCACCGCCGACGGCGCGCTCGATGTCGAGCTCGAGGTCGACCCGGGCATCCATCTCGCGCCGGACGAGCAGATCGAGATCTTCCGCATCGTGCAGGAGGGCCTCGGGAACGTCCGCAAGCATGCGCAGGCGACCCGTGCCGAGGTCGTCATCGGCTGGCGCGACGGCGACCGCTTCGTCTCGATCACCGACGACGGCGAGGGATTCGACGGCGAAGAGGCGCCGGCCGGCCAGGGGCTGAAGAACATGCGCGCCCGCGCCGCGTCGATCGAGGGCGGCTTCTCGCTGCGCTCGATCCCCGGCCGCGGAACGGCGCTCGAGGTGGTCCTCCGCACGTAGTCTCTCGCGCGTGGACGGCGGTTGGATCCCCACGAGCGAATTCGAGGAGCGACGCGCACGGCTGCTCGAGCACGTGCGTCGCGAGCGCCTCGCCGGCTACGTCCTCTTCGGCGCCGACTCCATCCGTTACTTCACCGGCTTCGCGTTCCTCTCGAACGAGCGCCCCGTCGTCTACGCGGAGAGCGTGGACGGCGACTCGACCATCTTCGTGCCCGAGTTCGAGGCCGAGCGGACCCGCGCAGAGGCGAGCTTCGAGCGGATCGACGCGTATCCCGAGTATCCGGGGCTCGAGCACCCGATGCGCATCTTCGCGCGCGTGCTCGCCGATGTCGGGATCGACGGCGCGATCGGCGCCGACCAGGACGGATACCCGGGCATCCTCGGCTACCAGGGCCCGCCGCTGAGCGAGGTCACGGGGGCGACCGTGCGGCCGCTCGCCGCCGTGATCGAGTCGATGATGGCGCGCAAGAGCGAGAACGAGCTCGACCTCATCCGCGAGAGCGGCCGCTGGTGCGCGCACGCTCACCGTCTGCTGCAGGAGTACACGCGTCCAGGGGTGACCGAGGCCGAGGCGAGCCTGCGGGCGGGGCAGGAGACGACGCTCGCGCTCATTGCCGCGCGCGGCGAGGTCGGCGGGCTGTCGTCGTCCGCGGGTGTGTCAGCGGGCTACCGCGGGCAGATCGGGAGGCGCAGCGCGTGGGCACACGCCGTCGCGCACGCGATCGAGTTCCAGGCGGGCGACATGCTCGTCAGCGAGACGAGCGCGCCGATCTGGGGCTACAACGCCGAGCTCGAGCGCGGGATGGTCGTCGGGCCGCCGACCGACGAACAGCGGCGGCTGCACGGCCACGTCGTCGCGGCGCAGGAAGCGGCGTTCGCCGCCATCCGGCCGGGCGCGACGTGCGCCGACGTCGACCGCGCGGTGATGCGCTACTTCGACGAGCACGACCTGCTCCCGTACTGGCGCCAGCACACCGGCCACGGCATCGGCCTGCGCAACCACGAGGCGCCGTTCCTCGATCTCGGCGACGAGACGGTGCTCGAGCCCGGCATGGTCTTCACGGTCGAGCCCGGCCTCTACGACTCGGAGCTCGGCGGCTTCCGCCACTCGGACACCGTCGTCGTGACCGAGCACGGGATGCAGGCGCTGACGGATTATCCGCGCGACATCGAGAGTCTCACCCTCGATACGTGATCGTCTCGCGCCGGCCGCTCTCACCGGAGCGGACGATCGCGTCGCAGATCTCGGACGCGCGGTAGCCGTCCTCGAAGTCGGCGCCGTACGGGGCGACCGCTGCGTCCTCTGCGATCGCCCACAGCATGTGGTGCAGCTCGTGCACGAACGTGTCGCCCCAGCCGATGATGTGGCCGGGCGGCCACCAGTACTGCCAGAACGGATGGCTCGTCTCCGACACGAGCACCGTCTTGAAGCCGCGTGCGCGGTCGCCGTCGGCGCGGAAGACCTGCAACTCGTTCAGCCGCTCCATGTCGACGGCGAGCGAGCCCTTCGTGCCGTTGATCTCCCACTGGAACGCGTTGCGGCGGCCGTGCGCGAAGCGCGTCGCCTCGAGCGTGCCGACGGAGCCGTTCGCAAACTGCACCGCGGCCTCGACCGCGTCGTCGACCTTCCGGCCGGCCAGGAACGTGTGCGCGAAGCCCGCCACCGTGTCGATCTCGCCGTTGAGGAAGCGCGCGAGGTCGACGACGTGCGTCATCAGGTCGCCGAGCGCGCCGGACCCTGCCTCGTCGGGGTGGAACCGCCACGTGTCGAGTGAGACGTCGTCGCCCCAGTCCTGCAGATAGCGCCCCCGGAAGTGGCGAATCTCTCCCAGCTCGCCCGCGTCGATCATCTCGCGCGCGAGCCGGACGGCGGGAACGAAGCGGTAGTTGAACGCGCACATGTGTTTCACGCCGGTCTGCGCCACCTGCTGCCAGATCTCGTAGCTCTCGTCCGCATTCCGCCCGAGCGGCTTCTCGCAGACGACGTGCTTGCCCGCGCGCGCCGCCGCGATCGTCGGCTCTGCGTGCAGCGAGTTCGGGCCGCCGTTGTCGAACAGGCCGATGCGCTCGTCGGCGATCAGGTCGCGCCAGTCGGTGGTCGCGTAGTCCCAGCCGTAGCGGAGCGCCGCCTCGCCGACGGCCTGCTCGTTCCGTCCGGCGATGCCGACGAGCAGCGGCTCGAGCGGCGGCGGCCACGTGATGTACGGGATCTTCCGGAATGCGTTCGAGTGCGCCTTGCCCATGAACGCGTACCCGAGCATCCCTACGCCGATAGTCGCCATCGTGCGAGATAGTACGCACACATGACACGCGTGAAATGGGGGATCCTCTCGACCGCCGACATCAACCGGAAGCTCATTCCGGGAGCGCACGCGTCGGACAAGGTCGACCTCGTCGCGGTTGCGAGCCGCGACCAGGCGCGCGCCGATGCGTATGCGCGCGAGTGGGAGATCCCACGCGCCTTCGGCTCGTACGACGCACTCCTCGCCGATCCGGAGATCGAGGCGGTCTACATCTCGCTGCCGAACACGATGCACGTCGATTGGTCGATCAAGGCGCTCGAGGCCGGCAAGCATGTCCTCTGCGAGAAGCCGTTCACGCGGCATCCGGACGAGGTCGACGCGGCCTTCGACGTCGCCGATCGGGAGGGACGCCTGCTCACGGAGGCGTTCATGTACCGGCACAACCCGCAGACCGCGCGACTCGTCGAGCTCGTCGTCGGCGGCGCGATCGGGGAGCTCCGCCTCGTCCGCTCGACGTTCTCGTACTCGCTGTACGACGAGAGCAACATCCGGCTCCGGACCGACGTCGAGGGCGGCGCACTCATGGACGTCGGCTGCTACTGCGTCAGCGGCTCGCGCCTGCTCGGCGGCGAGCCAACGGAGGTGCACGGCGAGGCGTGGTACGGGCCGACCGGTACCGACTGGGTCTTCGCGGGCGTGATGCACTTCCCCGGCGACGTGCTCGCGACGTTCGACTGCGGCACCGCACTCCCGAACCGGGACGAGCTCGAGGCGATCGGCAGCGAGGGCTCGCTCTTCCTCGACGACCCGTGGCACTGCACGACCCCGGTGATCGAGCTCCGCCGCGACGGCGCCGTCGAGCGGATCGAGCTTCCGTACGCCGACTCGTACCGGCTCGAGCTGGAGAACCTCAGCGACGCGATCCGCGGCGAGGCGGACCTCCTCCTCGGCCGGGACGACGCGCTCGGCCAGGCGCGCGTCCTCGAGGCGCTTCACGATGACGCGCGACGAGGCTAGGGAACGCGCGGCGGCGATGCTGGCGGGCGCCGGCATCGTGCTCACGCCCGCGGAGCGCGGCACGATCGAGGTCGTCGACTTCGGTCTCGGCAGGCTGGACGAGGTCGGCCTGCAGCTCGTCGTCTACGAGAACAACGAGCGCTACTGCGCGAAGGAGCTCGTGCTCTTTCCGAACCAGATGTGCGCGGAGCACCGCCATCCGCCGGTCGGTGACGACCCCGGCAAGCAGGAGACATTCCGATGCCGCACGGGCGAAGTCACGCTCTGGGTCGACGGGCGCGGAGAGATGACGCTGCGGCCGGGAGACCAGTTCACGATCCCGCCCGACACGCTGCACTGGTTCCGCGCCGGCGACGACGGCGCGATCGTGTCGGAGTTCTCGACGACGAGCCGCGACGAGCACGACGTCTTCACCGATCCGCAGATCAGTCGCTGAGCACGAGCGCGGCCTTGCCGCCGCGGAACGCGAGCGCGTCCTCGAACCGGTCGATCGGCACGCGCAGCGCGATGAGCTGCTCGAGCGCGCCCGGCCAGCGGCGGCGGATCGCGTCGAGGGCGCCGACCGCGCCGTCCCAGTCGGATCGCTTCGCGTTCACGCTGCCGAAGAGCACGCGGTTCTCGAGAACGAAGTCGACGCCGAGCGTGCGGCCGTCGACGGGCACCTGCTGCTCGCGCCCGTCGATGCCGAGGATGCAGGCGATGCCGCTGCGGCCGAGCAGCCGAAGCGCGGCGGCGGTCAGGTGCGCGTCGCCGGCGCACTCGACGACGAGGTCGAAGGTTCCGAGGTCGCCGAGGTCGGTGACTTCCGTCGAGACGTATTCCGCGCCGCTCGCCTCGACGATCGGGCTGGACGACTCGAGCGAGGTGGTGACGACGTCGACACCCTCGAGCCTGAGCAGGTAGGTGACGACGGTTCCGATCGTCCCCGCTCCGGTCACGAGCGCGCGTCGCATGTCGCGCGGCAGGCGCGCGCCGATCGCCTGCGCATGACGGAGCGCCCGCACGCAGTCGGCCGCCGGCTCGACGAGGACACCGAGTGGCCGGAGCTCTTGCGGCACGGGAACGAGCTGCGAGGGGTCCTCGCTCACCAGGTCGCAGGCGAAGCCGTGCAGGCGAGTGATGCCGCGCTCGACGTAGTCGCCGGTCAGGCACCCGTCGGGCGATCCCTCGGCGCAGGCGATGCACCGGCCGCACGAACGCCGCACGGTCGCGGTCACGAGGTCGCCTCTCGAGAAGCCGTCGCCGTCCTGCTCGACGACACCGAGCATCTCGTGGCCGAGGACGAGGATGTCCTCGCCGTCGGGCGCGACGCCGAAGAGCCCGTGCACGATCTCGCGGTCGGTCCCGCAGACACCGACCTCGAGCACGCGCACCGGCACCCCGCCGGTTGCGACGGCAACGTCGGCGACGCGTGCGCTTCCCGCGCGGCCCGGCTCGACGACGAGCGCCTGCATCAGGTGCGGAGCACGGCGCCCTCGGACGCCGGCCCGACGAGCGCGCGGTAGCGCGCGAAGACGCCGCCGACCTCGGAGACCGGAGCTCGCCACGCGGCGAGCCGCGTGGCGAGCTCTTCGTCGTCGATCTCGAGCTGCAACGTGCCGGCATCGGCGTCGACGGCGACGACGTCGCCGTCGCGCACGATCGCGAGCGGGCCGCCGCGGGCCGCCTCCGGCGAGACGTACCCGACCATGAGGCCGCGGGTCGCGCCCGAGAAGCGACCGTCGGTGACGAGCGCGACCGAGTCGCCGAGTCCCGCGCCGACGATCGACGACGTCGCGCTCAGCATCTCGCGCATCCCCGGCCCGCCGGCCGGGCCCTCGTAGCGGACGACGAGCACGTCGCCCGGCTGCACCGAGCCAGCGCGCACCGCCGCGGTGCACGCCTCCTCCCCGTCGAAGACGCGTGCGGGGCCGCGATGCACGCGCATGCCGCTCACCTTGACGAGGCTGCCGTCCGGGGCGAGGTTGCCGCGCAGCGCGCGCAGCGCGCCGCCGGCCTTGAACGGCTGCTCGACCGTCGAGATGACGACGCCGTCCGGGTCGGGAGCATCGCTCGTCCGCTCGGCGAGCGTCGAGCCGTCGACGGTCGGCGCCGACCCGTCGACGTGGCCGCTGCGGATGAGCTCGCGCAGCAGCGCCGGCGTCCCGCCGGCGCTGTGGAAGTCCTCGGCCGCGAAGCTGCCGGTCGGCAGCAGGCTCGCGATCACCGGCGTGCGTTCGCTCACGGCCGCGAGGTCGTCGAGCGTGAGCTCGACGCCCGCCTCGCGCGCGATCGCGAGCAGATGCAGGACGCCGTACGTCGAGCCGCCCGTCGCGGCGATGCCGGTCATCGCGTGCAGGAGCGCGCGCCGGTCGAGAAACCGGCGCGCGGTGGGCGGGAGCGCGGCGGCGAGCGCGCCGGCGCGTCGCGCGGCCTCGCCCCTCGTGTCGAGCTCGTCCGCGGGCACGAGCGCGTCTCCGATCACCGCGATGCCGAGACAGTCGAGCGCGACCGCCATCGTGTTCGCGGTGAAGTGCCCCGCGCACGTTCCCGGCCCGGGGCACGCGACCCGCTCGAGCTCGTCGAGCGCGGGACGCGGACCGGGGATCGCCTCCCAGACGTCCTGGATCGTCACCCTGCCCGGCCCTGCGCGCATGGGGCCGCTGTAGAGCACGACCGCCGGCTTGTCGAGGCGAGCGAGCGCCATCAACGCTGCCGGCACCGTCTTGTCGCAACCGACGAGGCAGACGAGCGCGTCGAAATCGTGCGCGTGCGTCATCAGCTCGATCGAGTCGGCGATCACCTCGCGCGAGATGAGCGACGCTCGCATGCCCGGCGTCCCCTGCGACTGGTTGTCGCTCACCGCAATCGTGTTGAAGACGAGCCCGAGGCCGCCCGCGGCCTCGACGCCCTCGGCGACGCGGTCGGCCAGCTCGCGCTGGTTGAGGTTGCACGGCATCGTCCCGGTCCACGTCGACGCGATGCCGACGATCGGGCCGCGGAGTCGAGCAGGATCGATGCCCATCGCGCGGAAGTGCGCGCGCGCAGGAGCGCGCGCCGCGCTCCCTGCGAGCTCCTCGTTCACGTCACGCGGTGGCGTCGATCGCCGCCGTCGCGAGCCGTTCGTCCTCTTCGCCCGGAAGGCCGCTGACGCCGACGGCGCCGACGCGCTCGTCGCCCTCGAAGACGGCGACGCCGCCGAGGAAGAACGTGAAGAACGGATCGAAGCTCGCACGCTCGACCGGCTCGTCGCGGACCTTCTCGGCGAGCTCGCGCGTCGAGCGTGCGTCGCTGCGGGCGGCGGTGTAGGCCTTCCGCTGTGCGTTCAGCCGCGTATCCGGCGCGGCGCCGTCCATCGTCGCGGCGGCGACGAGCTCGCCGTGCCCGTCGGCGACGAAGACGGAGAGCGGGGCAGGCGCCGCGGCGACCACGTGCTCGACGATCCGGCGGGCGCGATCGAGCCTCATGGGCGCCATTGTCACCTATTTCCCTAGGGCACTAGCATGGAGCACGCATTGAGTGCTGTCGCGATCCGTGGCACGGAGTACCGCGTCCTGCTGCCGACGCTGCGTGACCCGCGCCTCCACCTGGCGGCGACGATCACGTCGCTGCAGGTGATCGGGCAGGTCGGCTTCAACTTCGAGGTCTCGATCGCGCAGATCCTTCTCTCGGTCGGCACGTGCGCCCTTCTCGAGATGGCGATCGCGTTCCGGAGCCAGCACGTGATCATGTGGCCGGCGAGCGCGATGCTGACCGGCAACGGTGTCGCCTTCGTCCTGCGGGTGCCCGGCACGGCGCACGGCGACTGGTGGAGCCTCCGCGGCTGGTGGATCTTCGTCGCGACGGCAGCCGTCTCCCTCCTCTCGAAGCATGTGATCAAGTGGCGCGGCGAGCACATCTTCAACCCCTCGAACATCGGGCTCGTCATCTGCTTCCTCGCGCTCGGCCGAAACCGGGCGGCGCCGCTCGACTTCTGGTGGGGCCCGACGAACGCGTGGCTCGTCCTCGCCCTGGTCGTGATCGTCAGCGGCGGCTTCGCAATCCTCCGGCGCCTGCACCTGCTGCGTGTCGCGATCGGCTTCTGGATCTCGTTCGCGGCCGGCATCGGCGTGCTCGCCCTCGCAGGGCACTCGATGACCGCACGCTGGCACCTCGGGCCGATCTCCGGCTTCCACTTCTGGTGGGTGCTGATCACCTCGCCCGAGGTGCTCGTCTTCCTCTTCTTCATGATCACCGACCCGAAGACGGCGCCGCGTTCGCCGTCGGCGCGGCTCGTCTACGCGGTCTCGCTCGGACTGCTCGCCTCGGTGCTCATCGCCCCGACGACGACCGAGTTCGCCGCGAAAGTGGCGCTGCTCGGCGCGCTCGCGATCGTCTGCGTCGCGATGCCGCTGCTCCGTCTCCTGCCGTTCCCCGTCGACCGGCGGCGGATGCTCGTCGCGGCGCCGGCGCTCGCCGGCGCGGCTGCGGCGGCGATCGTGCTCGCGAGCCCGCCGTCGGCGGCGAACGCCTTCCGCCCGCTGCCGCCCGGGACGCTGCCGCCGATCACGATCCTCCCGTCGCGCGGCGTGCAGACGAAGCTCGACCTGCACACGGCGCGGTTGATCGCCCATGACCTCGTGGCGGTCAAGCCGGCGACGGCGAGCGATGCGCTCCGCGTCTGGCTCGTCCAGGGAGCGGGCCAGGGGCCGCCCACGGCCTCCGCTCAGCTCGCCGGCGCCACGTACCACCTGCACCAGACCGCGACCGGGCGCTGGGCACTGCCGGCGGCAGCAAAGCGGCAGCGGATCGCGGCCGCGCCGACGAGCACCGAGCTCGCCGGTGTACGCCTCACGACGCAGGTCCTGCGCAAGGGCACGCCGCTCGCCTCGAGCGACGTGCGCACCATGATGGGCGGCGGCGTCTGCTGGCTCGACGCGAACGGCGACGGACGGCTCGACCTGTTCGCCGTCAACTCGACCGGCACCGCGCTCTACGAGAACGTGCACGGCGCCTTCCGCGACGTGAGCCGCGCGGCGCACGCACGCCTCGACGTGCAGGGTGACGGCTGCGCCGCCGCCGATCTGAACGGCGACGGACGGACCGATCTCGTCGTGACGACGACGACCGGCGTCGACGTCCTCTGGAACGAGGGTGGCACGTTCAGGACTTCGGCGCTGCACGCTCTGGGCTGGTACACCGGCGTTGCGGTCGCCGACGTCAACGGCGACGGCCGCCCCGACCTCTTCGTTGCCGGCTACTCCGATCCGAACGTTCCGGTGCCCGGCTCGCTCGCCGGATTCCCGACGAACCTCACCGGCGTGCGCGACCTGCTCTTCCTCAACGAGGGCGGCCGTCGTTTCCGTGAGGTCGGCGCGCAGGCGGGCCTCGAGACGTCGAGCTTCCGCCACGGGCTCGGCGCGCAGTTCGTCGACGTCAATGGCGACGGACGCCCGGATCTGTACGTCGCGAACGACGAGGACCCGAACGAGCTGTACGTCGACGTGCCGTGGCCCGGCGGCGCGAAGGCGGATCCGGCCGGTCTCGGCTTCCGCTTCGAGGAGCGCGCTGCCGCCGCCGGCGTCGCCGACCCGTACGCGGGGATGGGAATCGCGAGCGCCGGCGACTTGCTCCTCGTCACCAACTCGCGCGGCGAGCCGACGGCCGCGTACAACGCCGCCGGCGCCCACTTCGCGAACGCGAGAACACTCGTCGATCCCGCACTCGGCACCGGCTTCGCCGGCTGGGGCGCGTCGTTCGTCGACCTCGCCAACTCGGGGAAGCCCGATCTCGTCCTCACCGCCGGTGCGATCCCGGTGAAGAACCTCGGCAAAGACGCCGAGCCCGTGAAGGTGCTCGCGCCGTCGGGACAGGCGGGATTCGGCGTCGCACCGAACGCGCTCGGCGTGCTCAAGCTGAACGGGCGCGGCCTCGCCGCCGCAGACGCCGGCAACGACGGGCGCATGGACGTCGCGGTCAACACCGTCGACGGCAAGCTCGTCCTCCTCCGTCCGTCGGGGCCGAGCGGGCACTGGCTCGACGTCGCGTTTTCCCGCTTCGTGCCCGGCGCCACGGTCAGCGTCTCCCTCCCGTCCGACCAGTCGATCGCCGGCACGGTGCAGGCCGGGAGCAGCTACCTCTCGTCGGAGGATCCGCGCGTGCACCTCGGACTGGGGACTTTGACGCGCGCGAACCTCACCGTTCGATATCCGTGGGGCGCGTCGAGCTTCTTCCGCAACATCCGCGTCGACCGAGTCGTGACCGTGCAGGTGCCGCCGATGCATCCCCTGCGCGCCCCGGCTTCCGCGTCGTATCTCGTGCCCGGCTGTACGCCGACGCTGCACGCGCAGTCGGCGGCAACGTTCTGGAACCAGACGGCCGTCGACGTGCTCGCGGCGGGCAACGCGTCCGAGCCGGTGCAGGCGCGGGACCTGTACGACCTCGCGACCGTCATGTCGCACGCGAGCCCGTCGGACGTCGCCATCGGATATGCGGCATACCGCCTCCTCGTGTGGCGCGCGTCCTTCGACGCGAACCTCGAGCGCACGTTCGCGCTGCTCGCGAGCCGCATGCACTCGCTCTGCTACTCGCCCGGCTTCACGAGCACGACCGGAAGCTCCCCGGCGGCCACCGGGAACCGGATCGCCGCGGCCGCGATCGCCGCCGGCCGGCATGACGGCTCGAACGAATCGCTCCACTACGCGGATCCGACTTTCGTCTCGACGAACGCGCCGCTGAACGTGGCGCAGCCGGGCTCGACGGTGCACGACCCGACGTTCTGGCAGCCGCTCCAGCGCGGACGCGTCGCGGAGCCGTTCGTCGGTGCGCAATGGGGTCACGTCCGGACGTTCGCGCGCCGCGTCACCGTGCGCATTCCGCCGCTCGGGACCGCCGCGTACAAGCAGGCAGCACTCGCCGTCCTCAACGCGACCGCGCAGAAGCACACGTTCACGCAGGGCACCTCGCCGATCGCGTGGAATCGCGTCGCGATCGCGGCGGCATCCGGCGACCTTGCCCGCGACGTCCGTCTCTATCTCGCGCTCAACGGCGCGCTCAACGACGCAGCCGTGACGACGTGGGGAGCGAAGCGCGCGTCGCAGGCGCCGCGGCCGATCTCGATGATCCGCTACCTCGCGTTCAACGGCCGGCTGCCCGCCGGCTCGCGCTGGACATCGCCGCTCCCGACGCCGGCGTCACCGGGAGGCGTCGCCGAAGCGAGTGCGTTCGCGTATGCGGCGGACGCGGTGCTGAGCTCGCTGCTCGGCCGGCCGTTCGACCGGCAGGCGCAGGCCGCGAGCGCCGAGGCGCTCGCAGGCGGCATCGACGTTCCCGAGGACATCTCGGTCGGCCGCACGGTCGGCGAGCGGGTCGGCCGGCTCGCGCTCGCGAAGATCCGCTAGCGCCCGGAGCGCTGCTGCAGGCGCACGGCGACCGTGTCGAGCGTGACGGCGCCGAGGAGCACGAGGCCGGTGATGATGTAGATCCAGCCGTTCGACACGTTCAGCGTGTTGAGGCCGTTTTGGAGCGTTCCGATGAGGACGGCTCCCAGCAAGGCGCCGCGGACCTCGCCGCGGCCGCCGAAGAGGCTGACGCCGCCGATGACCGCGGACGCGATCGCGTTCAGCAGCAGGTTGCCGGGCGGGAACGTGAGCGCGACCGAGTTCACCTGCGCGGCGAAGATGATGCCGCCGATTCCGGCCGTCGCTCCCGAGAGCATGAATACGAGGATGCGGATGCGCGGAACGTTGATGCCCGCGCGTCGTGCCGCCTCGGCATTGCCTCCGGTCGCGTATACGTGGCGGCCGAACGTCGTCCACTTCGCGAGGAACGTCAGCAGGACGAAGAAGACGACGAGGATGACGCCGGAAAGCGGCAGGCCGAGCGTGGTCGTGATCACCTTCGCGTGATTCGTGATCGCGACGATGCCAAACGCCACGACGGCGATCCCGATCGCCTTGACGGCGAACGAGAGTAAGTTCAGCTGCGCGATCTTCGTACCGCGTGCCGCGACCCTCCGGTAGAGGATGCTCAAGGGATACAGCGCTGCGATGACCGCGGCGACGATGTAGCCCCCCAGCGGCGAGAAGCCGTAGCTGTCGGTGTAGTTGATCCAGCGGTCCTGGATGATGATCGTGCCGCGCTGCTCGAGTGTGTTGAGGATCACGCCCTGCCAGATGAGGAAGCCGCCGAGCGTGACCACGAACGATGGAACGCCGACGATCGCGACGATCGACCCCTGTACGAGACCGATGCTCGCGCACACCGCCACCGCGATGACCATGGCGAGGAGACCCGGAAGCTGGTGCCCGCTACCGGGCAACTGGAGCTCCGCGACGACCAGCGCGCCGATGCCGGCGAGGTAGCCGATCGAAAGGTCGATCTCGCCGAGCAGCAACACGAAGACGACACCGAACGCGAGCATCGCCGTGCCGACGGTCTCGTTGATGAGGTTGACCATGTTGGTGGCCGTGAAGAAGTTCGTCGCCGTGAGGCCGAAGATGACCACGACCAGGATCTGGCCGATGATGATCGGGAACGGCCCGAGGTTGCCAGTGCGGAGGTTGAGCTTCGCCTTCGCCCACATCCCGGCCAGGCCGTCGGGGAGTTGCTCTTCTTCGGATGGGGGCGCGCCCCGGTCCGGACCGACGACGTCCGCGCTCGTCATGACGGGATGCCCGCCACCTTCGTCGGCGTCCCCGCGGTGATCGCCTCGACGACAGCCTGCTGCGTCGTCGTCCGGCGGTCGAATACGCCGACGGTTCTTCCGAGCCGCAGTACCGTAATCCGGTCTGCGGTCTCGAAGACGTCGTGGAGGTTGTGCGAGATGAGGATGACGCCGATGCCCTGCTGGCCGAGGCGACGCACGAGCTCCAGCACCTGCTCGGTCTGCGCGACGCCGAGCGCCGCCGTCGGCTCGTCGAGGATGACGAGCTTCCCGTTCCACATCACCGCGCGCGCGACGGCGACCGACTGGCGCTGGCCGCCTGAGAGCGTTGCGACAGGCTGACGGATGGACGAGATCGTCGTCACCGCGAGGCTCTTCAGCGTCTCCGCGGTCTGCTGCTCCATCGGCGCCTCGTTCAGGATCTGGAAGCGATTGACTTCGCGACCGAGGAACATGTTCTGCACGACGTCGAGGTTGTCGCAGAGCGCGAGATCCTGATACACGACTTCGATCCCGAGCCGCGCCGCATCCTTCGGCGTGTGGATGGCGATCTCGCGGCCCTCGAAGACCATCTCGCCGCTGTCCGGCGTGTGCGTGCCGGCGATGCACTTGACGAGCGTCGACTTGCCGGCGCCGTTGTCGCCGACGAGCGCCATCACCTCGCCCGGCCTGACGTCGAAATCGACGTCGGTCAATGCCTGTACCGAGCCGAAGGACTTGGTGATGCCGCGGAGTTCGAGGAGTGGCGTGTCAGTCACTGGCTGAGCGTTCTTACCACAGGAAGACGATGGAGGCGCCCGATGTGGGCGCCTCCATCTTCGTGATTCCTACTTGCAGTACTGCGCGAACGCTCCGACGCAAACGTCGCTCTTCTTCAGGAAGTGATCCGTGAAGAGCCGCTTGTAGTTCGCCTTCGTGATCCAGACGACCGGAAGCGCGAGGGTGGGCTCCTTCGCCTTGCCGTTCAGGCGGAACCCGTTCGTCTTCGGCGTCGTGCCCTTCACCAGCGCGACTGCGGCTGCCGCAGCTGCGGCCGCCTCGTCAGGCACGTACTTGTAGACCGTGCCGGACTGCCAACCCGCGATGATGTACTGGATGCCCTGCGGCGACGCGTCCTGGCCGCTGATCGGAATCGGCTTGAGGTGCTTCGCCTTCAGGTCGGCGATCACCGCGCCGGCGATGTTGTCGTTCGCCGCGATGATGCCCTGGATGTTGTTGCTCGTCTTGACGAGCATCTGGTTGAAGATGGTCGCCGCGTTGTTCGCATCCCAGTCGGGGACGAACTGCGTCGGGCCCTTCTTCAGCGCGCCACTCTTGAAGAGCGGGTTCAGCACCTTGTCGTTGCCGCTCTTGAACCAGAACGCGTTCTGGTCCGTCTGGCCGCCCCACAGCTCGGCCACGGTCGACGTGCTCTTGTAGGTGCCGTTCGCCTTCATGCCGGCGATGACGCCCTTCGCCTGCGCCGCCCCGACGGCGGTGCCGTCGAAGGTGACGTAGACCGATGCGCTTCCGCCGGTGACCTGGCGGTCGTAGTCGATCGCCTTGCCGCCCTTCGACGTGAAGAGCTTCTCGATCGACGCGGCCGAACCGTTGTCCAGCGCCGTCTCGATGACCACTGTCGCGCCGGCCGCGAGGCACGCCTGTGCCTGAGCCTTCTGCTTCAGCGGGTCGTTGAGGGCGTTGTTGATCGAGTACGTCACGCCGGCAGCCTTGAGCGCCTTCGCGATGTCAGGAGCGTCGAACTGGACCCACCGGACGGACGACTTCGTGTCCGGAAGGAGAACGCAGACCTGGTAGCTCTTCGCCGGCTTCGCAGTTGCGGCCGACACGAGGACGGTCGCGACGCCGGCGCAAAGCACCATGATCGCGGCCCCCCTGAAAACAAGCTTCTTCACCCTCAATTCCTCCTTGTGCGGTCATTGCACGGCCCGGGGTCCATCGTTGGTCCACGGAGCGGCGCCCATACTACTCTCCTAGGGAAATAGTTCAAGGTCAGGCGACGGGGTATTGCTCCCGGCTCGAGCTTCCCTCGAAGCGGCTCTTCGTCGTCAGGTAGCGGGACACGTTCTCGTGCGTCACGAAGTTCAGGCCCGTGTTCGTGTCCGCGGGGGCGACGAGGCCGCTGCTGTAGCGGTTGAGGAAGAGCTGGAGCACCGGCAAAAAGCCCTGCAGATACGGCTGTTGGTCGATGGCGAAGTCGAGCTCGCGCTCGTGGATCGCCTGCAGCGTCGCCGGCAGGAGGTCGTAGCCCCCGGCTCGTACGCCGCGCTCGTGGAGGCGGTACTTGCGCATCACATGGGCGACGCCGGCGGTCGAGCCGGCGTCGACGGCGAACAGCCCGCGCAGGTGGGGATTCGCCTTGTACGTGGCCTCGACCTTCGTCAGCTCCTTGTCGACATCGACGCCGCTCGCGACGACATGCGCCCGGACCGGACGGCCCGAGTCGCGGATGGCGTCGAGCGCGCCGTCGATCCGCGGCTGGATGTTCTGCTGCCGCGGCGTGGCGATGAACAGATAGACGTCGCCGCGCTCGACGAGGGTGACGAGCCGGGCGCCGAGCTCGAGCCCGGACTGGTAGTTGTCCTGGCCGTAGTACGCGAGCCGCGCGTTCGACTTGCCGCCGTCGGCGTTGTAGGAGACGACGGGAATGCCCTTGGAGAGCGCCAGCGCGGTCGGGCCGTTGAACGCCACCGGATCGATGATCGAGACCGCGATTCCGGCCGCCCCGTTGTGGATCGCCTGCCGCATGGCGGCGACCATCTCGCCGACGTCGCTACTTGCGGATCCTTCCCACTCGGCGGTCGCACCGACGAGCGCGGCAGCGTCGTAGCTCCCGTACATCGCCGGGACGAAAAACGGGTTCGTCAGCGCGTGGTTGATGAACACGAACCTCCACGTCGGGTGCGCCTGAGGGAAGCCGACCGACCCGCCGAGAGCCGTGCCGGCCGCGAGCTTCAGCAACGCTGCCCGGTCGAGCGACGGCGTCACGACGGCGTCCGGCGGACGAGCCACAGCGCGACGAGGACGACGAGCGCAGCGAGGCCGACGAAGAGACCCGCCTCGAGCAGCTGGAACGTCCAGAAGCGGCCCTCGGGTTGGTACGTGATGAGCCGATTCCAGCCGAGGGTGACGATGTACGTGTGCGGGTCG
>DASXLN010000175.1:0-8591 GCA_036496165.1 Gaiellaceae bacterium
CGCCGCGCGTGAGCATCGTGAGGCCGAGCGGCTGCTCGACGAGGCCGAGCGCTGGCTGCGCGGACAGGAATGGGAAGTCGCGCTCGCCGAGCGCTTCATCGTCGACCCGGAGGACTGATGAATCCGGTCCCTCTTCGCACCGTCCTGCGCGAGTGGGGTCGCATCGGTTGCATCGGCTTCGGCGGGCCGCCGACGCACATCGCACTCCTCCGCGACTTGTGCGTGCGCCGGCGGCGGTGGCTCACCGGCGAGGACTTCGAGAACGCGATCGCCGCCTGCAATCTCCTACCGGGACCGGCGTCGACGCAGCTCGCGATCTATTGCGCGTGGCGGCTGCGCGGGCGCGTGGGAGCGCTCGTCGGCGGGCTCGCGTTCATCGTCCCGGGCCTCGTCCTCATCATCGGGCTCTCGGCGGTCTTCCTCGCCGGCTCGCCGCCGACGTGGGTGCTGGGCGCGGGGGCAGGTGCGGGCGCCGCCGTCGCCGCAGTCGCCGTGCGCGCCGGCGGAAGCCTCGTCCCCGCGAGCTGGACGCGCGTGGCGAGCCGCGCGCGCTGGGCCGTGTACCTCGTGGCCGGCGGCGTGGCGGCGGCGCTCGCAGGCCCGTGGGTCGTCCTCGTCCTGCTCGGCTGCGGCGGGATCGAGCTTCTCCTCCACCTGCGCTCGACGGCGGTCATGAGCGTCGGCGGGCTTGCCTGGGTCGCGTTCAAGATCGGTGCGCTCTCGTACGGCGGCGGCTTCGTGATCGTGCCGCTCATGCAGGCCGACGCCGTCCACCACTACCACTGGATGACGTCGGGGCAGTTCCTCAACGCCGTCGCGCTCGGGCAGGTCACCCCGGGACCGGTCGTGCAGACGGTCGCCGCTGTCGGCTACGCGGCGCACGGCATCGAGGGCGCGCTCCTCGCCGCGGCGATCGCATTCTCGCCGTCGTTCCTCTTCATCCTCGGCGGCGGGGTGCGGTTCGACCGGATCCGGCGCGACGACCGGGCGCGCGCGTTCCTCGACGGAGCCGGCCCGGCGGCGATCGGCGCCATCCTCGGCGTCGCCGTCCCGCTCGCGCGGGCGCTGCACGAGACCTGGCAGTTCGGGGTGCTCGCCGCGGCCGCTGTCCTGCTCCTCCTCGTGCGGCGCGGCATCGTCGAAACGCTGCTGCTCGCCGGGGTCGCCGGCGTCATCGCCGCCGCCGCCGGCGCTCCCTTGCCACACTAGGGAAATGGCCGACCGCATGCGCAGGGTGAACGAGTCGGTCCGGCAGGTGCTGGCGGAGGCGCTTCCCGAACTGAAGGACCCGCGCATCGGGCTCGTCACGGTCACCGGAGTCGCCACGACGCCCGACCTGCGGCACGCGACCGTCTACGTCAGCGTGCTCGGCTCGGCCCGCAAGCGGAAGACGTCGCTTCAGGGACTGACGGCGGCTCACGGCCTCCTCCAGAGTCGGCTCGCGCGCGAGCTGCGAATGAAACGGACCCCGCAGCTGACGTTCGAGTACGATCCGTCGGTCGAGCGCGGCGTGCGCATGACACACCTCATCGATGAGCTCGCCCCAGACGACGAGTGACCTAGCGGCTGTCGTCGACGCGCTCCGCGCGAACGACCGATTCGTCGTCGTCAGCCACGAGAACCCGGACGGCGACTCGCTCGGCTCGCTGCTCGCGACGACGCTCGCGCTGCGCCAGCTCGGGAAGGACGCGATCATGTACCTCAGCGGCGACGCTCCGATCCCGCGCGAGTACGCGTTCATGCCGCTCGACGACCTGGCGCGCCAGGTTCCCGACGACGTCGCCGACCGCGTGCTCGTCGCAGTCGACTGCGCGAAAGTCGATCGCATCGGCCCGGACCCGGGCCTGCTGATGGATGCGAAGCTGAAGATCGACATCGACCATCACCACGACAACTCGCGCTTCGGTGACGTCAACCTCATCGTCGCCGAGGCGTCGTCGACCGGCGAGGTGCTGCGCGACGTCTTCCGCGAGCTCGGCGCCGAGATCACGCCGGAGATCGCCGAGCCGTTGTACATCGCGCTCGTCACCGACACCGGGCGCTTCCAGTACACGAACACGACACCGAAGGCGCTGCGCCTCGCCGCCGAGCTCGTCGACGCAGGAGCCGACGTGCATGCCGTGTTCCAGCAGGTGTACGAGTCCGTCGAGTTCGCGAAGCTCAAGCTGCTCGCGCGCGCGCTCGATCGCGCGCAGGTGCTCGAGGGCGGACGCATCATCGTGTCCGTGCTCCTGCGGAACGACTTCTCGGACGTCGGCGCGCCGGGCGCGTACTCGGAGGGGATCATCGACTACCTCCGCGCTGTCGAGGGGTCGGAGCTCGCCGTGCTCATCCGCGAGCCTCCCGAAGAGGGAAGGCCGACCCGGCGCGTCTCGCTTCGATCGAGTGTCGACGAGCTCGACGTCTCCGCGATCGCGCGACAGTTCGACGGCGGGGGGCACCGGCAGGCGGCAGGGTTCTCGAGCGACTCCTCGGTCGACGAGATCACCGAGATCGTCCGCGCCGGGTTCGTGGAGCAACGTGCCCGCGCGAGCGCTTGACCCGGCCGGCGTCGCGCTCGTCGACAAGCCCGCCGGCCCCTCGTCGTTCGCGATCGTCGCGCAGATCCGCCGAGAAACGCGCGCAAGAACTGGGCACGCGGGCACTCTCGACCCGTTCGCGACGGGCCTGCTCCTCATCCTCTCCGGCCGGTCGACGAAGCTCGCGCCGCGGCTCGTCGGGCTCGACAAGCGGTACCGCACCACCGTCGACCTGACGGCGACGACGACGACCGGCGATCCCGAAGGCGAGGTCGTCGAGCGACACGTGTTTCCCGCGGAGATCGACCTCGAGTCGCTGCGCGGCGAGATCGAACTGCCGCTGCCGGCCGCCTCGGCGGTGAAAATCGGCGGCGAGCGTGCGTACAAGCTGCACAGACGCGGCGTGGAAGTGGAGATGCCCGTGCGGCGTTCGACCGTGTATGCACTCGACCTCGTCGCCCGGGACGAAACCTCGGTGACGCTCGACCTGCACGTCAGCAGCGGCACGTACATCCGCTCGATCGCGCAGGCGCTCGGCGGCCACTGTGTGGCACTCCGGCGCACGGGCGTCGGCCCGTTCGGCATCGACGAGGCGCGTCCACCGGACGCGTTCGCGCTCCTGCCGGAGGACGAGGTGCTCGGCCGGCTGTGAACGTCGCGCGTCGTCCGAGTGAGCTTGCGCCCGCGCGGCGCGCAGTTGCGATCGGGACGTTCGACGGCGTCCACCGCGGGCACGTACGCGTGCTCGAGGCTGCGATCGCCGCCGGGGCCCGTCCGGCCGTCGTCACCTTCGACCCGCACCCGCGCTCGCTCTTCGGTGCCGAGGTTCAGCTCCTCTCGACGCTCGAACGCCGGCTCGAGCTGCTCGAGCAGGTCGGCATCCAGGACGTGCTCGTGTGCCCGTTCGACGACGAGTTGGCCGCGCTGACGGCAGAAGAGTTCGCGGAGTCGGTCCTGCGCGCGGCCGGCGTCGAGGTGGTCGCCGCAGGCGACGGGTTCCGCTTCGGGCGCGGCCGCGCCGGCGACCTCGAGCTGCTCGAACGCCTCGGCTTCGACGTTCGCCGCGTCCCGATCGTCGACAACGTGTCGTCGAGCCACATCCGCGCGCTGCTGGGCGACGGCGACGTCGGCCGTGCCGCGCAGCTCCTCGGCCGGCCGCCCGAGGTCGAGGGCGTGGTCGTCACCGGCGACCGCCGGGGCGCCGGCCTCGGATTCCCGACCGCGAATCTCGATACGGCGCCGGGCCTGCTCGTTCCGGCGCTCGGGATCTACGCCGGCGAGGCGCTCGGGCACCGCGCGGCGATCTCGATCGGGACGAACCCGCACTTCGGCGGCGGCGAGCGCCGGGTGGAGGCCTACCTGCTCGACTTCGACGGCGACCTGTACGGGCGGCGCCTCGTCGTCGAGCTGTGGGAGCGGCTGCGGGACGAGGCCGCCTTCGATTCCGAGGCCTCGCTAGTCGCCGCGATAGCGGCCGATGTGCAGCGGACACGCGAGGCGCAAAGGCCGGCGTGAGTTTTCGCGGCGACCGGCATCTTCCTCGGTATGGAAGCCGCGTCAGTCCCCAATCTGTTGGTGCTGGCGAGCGTCCGCTGCCTCGAGTGCGGCAGCGTCTACGCGAAGCCGACCATGGGCGGAACGAACGAGATGAATCCCGGCTGTCCCGGCTGCGGGTACGTCGGGTGGATTCCGGTCAGGCTCGGCCCGGAGGCGCCGCGACCGCGCCGCTCCGGCGTGGGTCGGCCGCCGCGCCCCGCCGCCCACTGGCGCTGACCCCGCCGAAGTAGTGGTGGAGCGCGGGCCAGCGCCGGACCGGCCGGCCCGACAACTCGAGTTGCGTGATCGCGTCCTCGTCGACGCCCGGCTCGACGTTGACGACGCCCGCGGCCGGATGCGCGCGAGGCCGTTCGACCGCAGCCTGCGGATCGACTCCTTCGTCGAGGATCGCCGCCGCCACTCCGACGAGCGCCGTCCGCAGCCGCGTGCCGCCCGCTGCGCCGATCGCGAGCGCGAGGCCGTCGCCGTCGACGGCCAGGCTCGGCGCCATCATGCTCTGCATCCGCTCGCCCGGCTCGAGCGAGCCGACGAGGAGATCGATCTCGCCGAGCATGCTGTTCAGATGAAGGTCGAGGCCGGGCAGCCAGTCGCCCGAGCCGAGACCGAGGCTCGTCGTGACGACGCACGCGTTCCCGTCTGAATCGACCGTGACGAGGTTCGTCGTGTGCGTCTCCGGCCCCGCATCGGTGCCGAGCGCCCGGAGGAGCGCGAGCGTGCGATCGGCCGCTGAGAGGTCGCGGAGGCGCGGGAGCCGCGCGATCGTCGCGGGAATCGCGGAGAGCCCGCCGCGCGAGAGGAACCGAAGTCCGAGCCACGGCGTCTCGATCGGCTCCGCCCAACGCGCCGCGTAGGAGGCGAGGTCGTGCTCGGTCAGGACCCCGCCGCGCTCGGCCGAGAGCTCGAGCAGCGAGCGCCCGATCGTCCCGGTGTACGCGCCGGCCGCGCCCTCGTCCGCGAGCGACTCGAGCGCCGCGACGAGGCCCGGCTGCTCGAGCCGGTCGCCCGACTGGAGGAGGCCGCCCCCGGGCGCGTACATCCGCGCGCCCTCCCGCATCGTCATCACGGGCGCGAGCATCTCGAGGCAGGCGGCGTGCGCCGGCGGCATCGGCACACCCTCTCGGGCAAGCCGCAGCGCCGGCTCGACGAGCCGGCGCCACGGCAGGCGTCCGTGCGCCTCCCACAGCGCGCCGAGCCCGGCGGGAACGCCGGGCACGGCGCACGAGGCGGCGCCGACGGCGTAGTGGACGAGCTCCTCGCCGAAGGGCACGTCGAGCCCGACGAGCTCGCCGCCGGTCCCGGAGGGCACGGCGCAGAAGCAGTCGAGCAGCCGGGCCTCGCCGCGCGAGGCGTCCCAGTGGATCGCATGGCCGCCGCCGAGCAGCCCCGTCATCACCGTTTCGGCGACGCACGAGGCGAGGCACGCAGCGACGGCGGCGTCGGCTGCCGATCCGCCGTCGGCGAGGATCTCGGCGCCGGCCTCGGCAGTGGCCGGGTGACCGGCGGAAATCCCAGGATTCATGCGGGATTGCTACCCTATCCGGCGACCCAGTCCCGGCTCCGGCGCGTCCTTCCTTCGCGCCGCGGGCGGAGGCTCGGGAGACATCGACAGAGGAGGCTCATGGCCCTCACCAAGGAAGCCAAGCTGGAGATCATCAAGAAGCACGGCCGCGCCGAGGCGGACACCGGGTCGCCGCAGGTGCAGATCGCGATGCTGACGCAGCGCATCAACGAGCTGACGGAGCATCTGCGCACGCACAAGCACGACCACTACTCCCGCCGCGGGCTGCTGAAGCTCGTCGGCCGGCGCCGCCGCTTCCTGACGTATCTCCAGAAACACGATCTCGAGGGCTATCGCGCCCTGATCAAGGAGCTCGGCCTGCGCCGGTAAGGCTCCTAATCAATAGGGGAGTGGAAGTTGAGCGAGCCTCGTCCGCGGGGCTGTCTCAACTCCCACTCTCCGTCAAGCAGAGTGGAGGACAACTGAGATGAGCATCACGACCGAGCAGCAGGCTCGTGTCTCCGTGCAGGTTGGCGAGCAGGAGATCTCGTTCGAGACGGGCAAGCTCGCAAAGCAGGCAGACGGCGCCGTCGTCATTCGTTCCGGCGACACGATGGTGCTGGCGACCGCCCAGGGCCGGATGGAGGCGCGCGAAGGCGCGGACTTCTTCCCGCTCACCGTCGACGTCGAGGAGCGGATGTACGCCGCCGGCAAGATCCCGGGCGGCTTCTTCAAGCGCGAGGGGCGCCCGACCGAGCGCGCCATCCTCACCGCCCGCATGATCGACCGCCCGATCCGGCCGCTGTGGCCGAAGGGCTTCCGCAACGAGGTGCAGGTCATCTGCACCGTCCTGTCCGCAGACCTCGTGAACGCGCACGACGTGCTGTGCATCAACGGCGCGTCGGCGGCGCTCATGCTGTCGCCGCTGCCGTTCATCGGCCCGGTCGGCGCAGTCCGCATCGGCCGGATCGACGGCAAGCTCGTCATCAACCCGACGTTGAAGGAGGTCGAGGACGAGTCGAGCATGGACCTGCTCGTCGTCGGCACCCAGCACGCGCTGACGATGGTCGAGGCAGGCGCAGAGGAGGTCCCCGAGGACATCATCCTCGAGGCCCTCGTGCTCGCGCAGTCCGAGATCTCGAAGCTGTGCGAGGCGCAGGAGGACCTGCGCCGGCAGGCGGGCAAGGCGAAGTGGCTCGACCTCGACCTCGTCGAGGAGCTCGAGCGCGAGCACGGGCACACCGTGTGGGAGCGCATCCAGCAGGTCGGCCTGAAGGACGCGGCCGGCATCGTCGAGGAGCTCGCGAGCCAGCTTGCGTCACCGCTGTCGATGGACTCGACCGACGAGGACATCACGCGTCAGGTGCAGGTGCGCGCTGCGCTCCAGAGCCTGCTCGAGAAGCAGCGGTCGGTCGCCGTCGAAGGCCCGGTGCGCGAGCAGTTCGGCGACGAGCTGCGTGCGCTCACGGATGCGGAGCAGGACTCGAAGCAGCTGAAGGCCGCGAAGCGGCAGCTGCTCGTCGAGCGCGTCACCGAGGAGCTGAAGCTCCCGTTCCCCGTCGGGCCGATCACGGCCGAAGGCGAGGAGCCGGCGAAGGACTCGACGACGCGCTCGTACGTCAAGAAGGCGATCGACGCGATCTACAAGGACCTCGTCCGCAAGAAGATCGCGGTCGACAAGCGCCGTCCCGACGGGCGCGGCGCCGAGGAGATCCGTCCGATCGAGATCGAGGTGAGCATCAACCCGCGTTCGCACGGCTCCGGCCTGTTCCAGCGCGGCCAGACGCAGATCCTCAGCTCGCTCACGCTCGGCACCGCGAAGGAGGGGCAGCGCATCGACGACCTCTCCCTCGAGGCGGACCGCCGGTACATGCACCACTACAACTTCCCGCCGTACTCGGTCGGGGAGACGGGCTTCATGCGCGGCCCGAAGCGGCGTGACATCGGCCACGGCGCGCTCGCACAGCGGGCGCTCGAGGCGGTCATCCCGCCGGCGGAGGAGTTCCCGTACACGATCCGCATCGTCTCCGAGACGCTCGAGTCGAACGGCTCGTCGTCGATGGGCTCGGTGTGCGGCTCGACGCTCGCCCTGATGGACGCCGGCGTGCCGATCAAGGCACCGGTCAGCGGCATCGCGATGGGCCTCGTCAAGGAGGGCGACGACTACGTCATCCTCACCGATATCCAGGGCGCGGAGGATCACCTGGGCGACATGGACTTCAAGGTCGCCGGGTCGCGTGACGGCATCACCGCGCTGCAGATGGACATCAAGATCACCGGCGTCACGCAGCAGATCATGCGAGACGCGCTCGAGCAGGCGAAGCGGGCGCGCGAGTTCATCCTCGACAAGATGCTCGAGGTCATTCCCGAGTCGCGTCACGAGCTCGCCGACAATGCGCCGCGGATCACGTCGGTCAAGATCGACCAGGAGAAGATCGGCATGGTCATCGGCAAGGGGGGCGAGACGATCCGCGGCCTCGAGTCGGACTACGAGGTGCAGATCGACATCGAGGAGGACGGGACGATCCTCATCTACGCCACCGATGGGACGAAGGCGGAGGCCGCCATCTCGGCGATCCAGGCGCTGACGAAGGAGCCGGAGGTGGGGGACACCTACACCGGCAAGATCGTCAAGACCACGCAGTTCGGCGCATTCGTCGAGCTGAAGAAGGGCACGGACGGCCTGCTGCACGTCTCGAACGTCGGCCCGGGTCGCGTCGGCCACATCGAGGACGTCATGGAGCGTGGCGACATCGTCGACGTGGTCGTCCAGGAAGTGGACAAGGCGCGCGGCCGGATCGGCCTGAAGCTGATCGCGAAGCACGAGAACGGCAGCCTCGTCCAGCCGGAGGAGCTGATCGAGCGGGCGACGAGCGCGCCGCCCCGTCCTCCGGAGGAGGAGCGCCCGCGCCGCGATGACCGGCGCGGCGGACGCGGCGGCGGCCGCGGCCGGGACCGCGGGTAGGAAGCGGATATGAGGGGGCGGCCTTGGGGCCGCCCCCTCGCTCATTGGTGGT
>DASXLN010000176.1:0-6439 GCA_036496165.1 Gaiellaceae bacterium
GATCGCCGGCGCGAGATAGAGGTGGTAGTCATGGAAGAAGACCGCCGCCTCCGGGCGGCGCGTGAGCTCGTCGAGTGTCGCGCGCGCCATCGCCGTGTTCACGGGCACGTAGCCGTTCGCCCACGCGTCGTGGTCGAAGTCCGGCGTCAGTCCGAGGTTCCATAGCGAGTGCTGCAGGAACCAGAGCGTCGGATTCGCTGCGACCGTGTAGTAGCGGGCGTACGTGTCCTTCGGGATGTCGAGGAGGACGACCTCGTCCTGCGGCTCGTGTGCGACCGCCCGGTCCTCGTCGGTCATCGCAGCCGCGATCCACGTCACGTCGTTGTCGCGCACGAGATTGCGCAGCGCAGTTGCGAGGCCGCCGCCGCCGCGGCTGACCGTTCGCTCACCGCGTTCGTCTCGTCCGTACGAGACCGGCCCGCGGTTCGAGACGACGATGAGCGCGCGGCGCGTCAGGAGAGGTTCTTCACGAACCGCAGCCGCGATCCGCGCACACCCGGGCGGGACTCGATCTCGACGTCGTCGGCGATCGTTCGGATGATCGCGATGCCGAGCCCTCCTTCGGAAAGCTCGTCGCCGTCGAACGACGGCGTCTCGTCGGGATCGAAGCCGGCGCCGTCGTCGATGACCTCGACGGTGATGCGGTCGCCACGCAGCTCGTACCGGATCTCGACCTGACCTTCGCCCGCGCCCTCGTACGCGTGGCGCACGGAGTTGGACACCGCCTCGGTGAGCGCGAGCTTGAGATCGCCGATCGTGTCGGAGTCGAGGCCGCGCGCCTGTGCGAGGCCGGTCAACGCGAGCCGGCCGAGGGCGATGTACTCCGGTTTCGCGGGAATCCGCAGGCGCACAGCCCGAACGCCGTGTGCGCTCTTCGTCTCGGCGGGATCGGTGACGAGCTCCATGGACATCCCTTTTCCGTAGATTCGACGATCTAAACCCGCCGATTTCTACACCATCGACTCGGCCTCGTGGCCGTCTAGACCTCCCTTTCCCATGCGGCCTCCCGCTCTAACGCGCGGGTTGTTCGTGCCGATCGTCACGAAGTCGCTCGTGATTTCCCGTGAAAACCGCGTTTTCGTCGGCCGTCGGCAGGCCGAGGATGAAGACCGTCCGGCCCTGGCGGGCGGAGAGCCGCAGCTCCCCGCCCATGCGCTCCGCCAGCTCACGGGCGATGGCGAGGCCGAGGCCGCTCCCGGAGGCGCGCGAGCCCTCGAGCCGGGTGAAGCGGGTGAAGACCTGCTCGTGGTGCTCGGCCGGGATGCCCGGCCCGTCGTCTTCGACCCGGAGGGTCGTCCCGTCGGCGACGAGCCAGACGTGCGTTCCGGGCGGCGTATGGACGAGCGCGTTGTCGACGAGCGCACGGCCGACCTGGAGGACGCGCTCGCGGTCGGCGAGCGCGAGGCCGGGCGACTCAACGGTGACGTCGAGGGGGTGGCCGCGGCGCGCGGCGAGCCCGCCCAGCTCCTCGGCGAGGTCGCGCGCGACGTGGTCGAGCGAGACGGGCTCGAGCTCGATCCGCATCCCGCCGGCGTCGAGACGTGACAGGTCGAGGAGGTCGGCTGCGAGCTTCGACAGGCGCGCCATCTGCTCCGCCATCGCCTCGACGAACTCGGCCCGGGTCTCGGGATCGAGGTCGTCCTCGCGCAGCAGCTCGAGGAAGCCGCCGACAGAGAAGATCGGCGTCCGCAGCTCGTGCGACGCGTTGGCGATGAAGTTGCGGCGGGCGTCGTCGAACTGGGCCAGCCGGGCTCGCATCCGGTCGAAGGCGACCGCGAGCTGCCCGACCTCGTCCTTCCCGAGGTCGACGACCGGGTGCTCGAAGTCGCCGCCGGCGATGCGATCGGCGGCCCGCTCGAGCCGGCGGATCCGGCGCGCGAACGCGCTCGCAGCGCCCCAGCCGACGAGGACGGCGAGCCCGAGAGCGACGAGGCCGGCCCAGAGGAGGCGCGAGCGGACGAGATCGACGGTCTCGAGCGTCGCCCGGAGCGAGACGGCAAAGAGGAGCACGTTCCCGTGCCGGTCGGGGAGCGCCACCTCGGCGAAGCGCTCGCCCCGGCGGTCGACGACGGCCCGCTCGAGAACCCCGGCCTGCGCGGCGTGGAGGGCGACCGGGTCGCGGGCGACGTCGGCCGAGCCGCCGGTCCGACGGGTATCGACGAGGACGTGGAGGCTGCCGGAGCCGTTCGACCGGAAGAGAACCGCCCGGTTCGCATCCGCCGTCCGGAGCGCGTCGTCGACGGCGTCGCGACCGGGCGCGACGGTCTCGGCGCGCTCGATCTGCCGGGCGGACTGGGCGAGGAGCGCGAGCCGGCCGTTGACGAGGCGGCGCTGGAGGGTGGGGACGAGCGCGACCCAGACGACGGCGAGCGCGCCGGCGACGACGACCGCGAGCGCGAGGCTCAGGCGGGCTCCGACGCGCCGAAAGGGGTGCACCTCAGCCTCGGAGCCGGTAGCCGACGCCGCGCACGGTCTGGATGAGCGCCGGGTCGTGCGGGTCGAGCTCGAGCTTCTCCCGCAGGTGGCGGACGTGCACGTCGATCGTCCTCGGCTCGCGGTACGCGTAGTCGCCCCAGAGCGCCTCGAGGAGGGCCTGGCGGCTCAACACGCGGCCCGGCCGCGCAGCCAGCGTCCGGAGGATCTCGAACTCGACGTACGTCAGCTCGACCGGGTCGCCGCGCACCTCCACCGTCCGCCGGGCGAGGTCGAGGAAGACGCAGTCGGCCTGGATGACGTCGCGGCCGTCCGCCTGGCCGCCGAGCGCCGCGCGGCGGAGAAGCGCCCGCACCCGGCTCCGGAACTCGCGGATCGAGAACGGCTTCGTGATGTAGTCGTCCGCCCCGAGCTCGAGCCCGACGACCTTGTCGAGCTCGTCGTCGCGGGCGGTGAGCATGATGATGGGCACGGTGCTCTGGGCGCGGAGACGGCGACAGACCTCGAGCCCATCGAGCTTCGGCAGCATGAGGTCGAGGACGACGAGATCGACGCGTTCGGTCCCGAAGCACCGGAGCGCCTCCTCGCCGTCCCGCGCCTGCATGACACGGAAGCCCTCGCGCTCGAGCGGATACGTGAGGAGCTTCTGCACCGCATCCTCGTCATCGACGAGCAAAATGGTGGCAGCGTCCCCGACCGGCACTTTCATTTCACCCGATAAACGGTCGCGCGGACAAGCCGTCGCGACCTCCTTTGGTCGGCATCGCAAGCGATGCCTCAGCATCGACGAGCAAAATGGTCGCGGCGTCGGGCATCGTCGTTTTCACGGGGAAACGGGGAGCCTGCCGGATCCTCGTCCTACTATAGAGCGCCGTGGCTGCCGTCCCGCCTGCGCGCCGGGCGCGCCCCGGCTCACTCGAGCGTCCCATCAACGGTCGCCTCTACCGGGGGACCTGGCTTCTCGTCGGCCTGCCGCTCCTCATCCTCGCGTTCAGCGTCGCGCGGCCCGCGACCCTCCAACCGCCGAACCTCCCGCCGGCGTTCGACCGCGCCGACGCCCGCGCGCTCGCCGCCCAGCTCGCCCTCGGGTACCCCAGCCGGATCCCGGGAACTCCCGCCGCCGCCGCCGCCGCCCGCTGGTTCGCGCGCGAGCTCACGCCGTACGGCTACGCGGTGCAACGCGAGCCCTTCGCCGCGACGGTCCCCGGCCGCGGTCGGATCTCGCTCATGAATCTTGCGGTGGAGAAACGCGGCCTCTCGCACAAGACGATCGTCGTCATCGCCCACCGCGACGACTCGGGGACGGGCCCGGGCGCGAACGACAACGCCTCGGGCACCGCCGCCCTCATCGAGCTCGCGCGCGCATACGCGCCTGCGGGCGGCGCGGCGCAGCTCCGGCTCCCGTACTCGCTCCTCTTCCTCTCCACCGACGGGGGCGTCTACGGCGGCCTCGGGGCAGCCGAGTTCGCCGCGCACGCGCCGCAGCGACAGGACGTCATCGCCGTCCTCGACCTCGATGCGATCGCCGGCCATGCCCAGCCGCGACTCGAGCTGACGGGGGACACGCCGCGCTCGCCGTCCTCCGGTCTCGTCGAGACGATCCGTGCACAGCTCGCCGCCGAGACCGGCGCCGACCCGTCGAGGCCGAGTGCCGCCCGGCAACTCGTCGACCTCGCCTTCCCGTTCAGCCCGTACGAGCAGGCGCCCTTCGTCGCGCGCGGCGTCCCCGCGGTGACGATCACGACCTCGCCGGACCGGCCGCCGAACGGCATCGGCGACGGGCCTGGAGCGCTCGACGGCGCCCGCCTCGGCCAGATCGGGCGCGCGACGCAGAACGTCGTCGATGCGCTCGAGCAGGGCATCGCGCTCTCGCCCGGCCCCTCGAGCTACGTCTATCTGGGCAGCCGGATCGTGCGCGGCTGGGCAATCGAGATCGTCCTCGTCGCCGCCTTGCTGCCGTTCCTCGTCGCCACCGTCGACCTCTTCGCCCGCTGCCGGCGGCGGCGCATCGGCATCGGGCCCGCCCTCCGTAGCTACCGCAGCCGGCTGGGCTTCTGGGCCTGGTGCGGCGGCCTCTTCGCCCTCTTCGCCGCCGCGGGCGCCTGGCCGGGAGGGGCCTCCCGGCCGCCCTTGCTGACAAATGTTCACTGGCCCGCGGCCGCCGTCTCCGGGCTCGTCATCCTCGTCGCGCTCGGCTGGCTCGTCTCCCGCCACCGCCTGACTCCGCGGCGTCCACTGCTCCCGGAGGAAGCGCTCGCGGGGCACACCGGGGCGCTCCTCGCGCTCGCCGTCGTCGCGCTGCTCGTCGTCGCGACGAACCCGTTCGCGCTCCTCTTCCTCCTCCCGTCGCTCCATCTCTGGCTGTGGCTGCCGCAGGTGCGGGGCCGCGCCCTCGCGCTGCGCGCCGCGGTCCTGGTGCTCGGCTTCGCCGGCCCTGCGCTCCTCGTCTGGTCGTTCGCGACCCGCTACGGGCTCGGCCTCGACGCACCGTGGTACGTCGCGTGGCTCTATTCGCTCCGCTACGCGCCCGCGCCGGGCCTCGTCATCGGCCTCGCCTGGGCGGCCGGCGCGGGGCAGCTCGTCGCGCTCTCGGCGGGTCGGTATGCGCCGTATCCGAGCGCGGCGGAGCGGCCGCCGCGCGGCCCCATCCGAGAAACGATCCGGCGCGTCGTGCTCGCCCGCCGGCGGCACGCATCCGAGGCCGCCCGCCGTGCGTTGCACGGCTAATGCGACTGCGCATCCTCTCGCGTGTCCTCATCGCGGCCGGCGTTCTCCTGTTCGCCTGGGTCCTTGTGGTCTGGCAATGGCAGGACCCGTTCACGGCGCTGTACACGACGTGGAAGCAGCACGAGCTCGCGGGGTCGCTCGACAAGGAGTTCTCCGCGTTCCAGCCGGCGGCCGGCATGCGCAAGCTCGCGCTCGCCGCGCAACGTGACGCCGTCGCGTCCGAGGCTGCACGGTTCCGCCGCACGGCCCACCAGGGCGACGCGATCGGTCGCATCGTCATCGGACGCATCGGCCTGAACATGGTCGTCGTCGACGGGACCGACGAGTCGTCCCTGCAAAAAGGCCCCGGTCGCGATCTGCGCTCGTTCATGCCGGGGCAGGACCGGCTCGTCTACATCGCCGGCCACCGGACGACGTATCTCGCACCGTTCTCGCACATCAACGACATCCGTGTCGGCGACTACATCCGTCTCGAGATGCCGTACGCGACGTTCGTCTACCGGATGACGACGCACCGGATCGTTCCGGCGAGCGACCTGTCCGTGCTCCGCTCGCCGCATCACGAGCTCCTCGAGCTGCAGGCGTGTCATCCGCGATTCTTCGCGACGCACCGCTACATCGTGTACGCGAAGCTCGTGTCGATGATTCCTAGAGCCTGAGGAACGAGACGATCGCGCCCGCGTCGAGTGCGCCCTCGCCGCGAGGAACGTGCACGAGCGCGTTCGCGGCTGCGGCACGCGCGATCATGTGCGACTCCTGACCGCTGAGCGGCTCGAGCACGACACCGTCGCCGTCGAGCCGCGCGCGTGCGCGCACGAGCTCGTCGCGTCCATCGTTGCGGCGCAACGATGCGCCGAGCACTCCGCGTTCGAACTGCGGGAGCGCATCGGCAAGCCCCTGCAGCGCGCGCACCGCGGGCTTGACGAACAGCTCGCAGCCGACGAGCGACGAGACCGGGTTGCCCGGGAGCCCGAACACGAGAGTGCGGCCGCGCACCCCGAACGAGATGGGCTTGCCGGGCTTGACCGCCACCTGCCAGAAGATCTCTTCCACGCCGAGCTCCGACTCGATGCGGCGCACGAGATCGTGCGGGCCGACCGAAACGCCGCCCGAGGTGACGAGCACGTCCGCCTCGAGGCCGCGCGCGATCGCGGCACGATGCGCCTCCTCGTCGTCCGCGACCGCGGGTAGCCGCTCGACGACTGCGCCGACGGACGCCAGCGCGGCGGCGAGCATGAGCGCGTTCGCCTCGTACACCTGGCCCGGGCCGAGCGGCGTC
>DASXLN010000177.1:0-6277 GCA_036496165.1 Gaiellaceae bacterium
TCTGCGTCGCCGCCGATCGAGCGCCATCCGGTAACCGCCCTCGCCGCGGCGCAGCCACTGCGCCACGCGCGTGACCGTCGTCGTCGACGCGTGCGCCCGCTGTGCGACTTCCAGGTATGGCAGCCCCTCGTCCAAGAGCCGCGCCACCTGCCACCGGTGCGCCATCGCGTCCAGCTCCGCGCGCGTACAGAGATCCCGGAGGAACCGCTGCGCCTCGTCCTTCGTCCGGAGAGACGCGACCGTCTCGAAGAGGTCTCGATGTTCCTTCGTCGGCCAATGTCGGGGCTCCGTCGCTGCCATCGTGTTAGCATGGTAACATGTTTCAAGTTCTGCCAGCGGTCGACGTGCTCGACGGGCGCGCCGTCCGCCTCGAGCGCGGCTCCTTCGATGCGGTCGCGAAGGAGGCCGGCGACCCGCTCGAGCTGGCGCGCCGCTTCGCGGCCTCGGAGCCTCCTCTCCTCCACGTCGTCGTCCTCGACGCCGCCCGTGACGGCGGCGCGCCGGTCGACCTCGCGCGGCGGCTCGCCGCCGCGGTGGCGCCGGTCCCGGTCCAGCTCGGTGGCGGCGTCCGAAGCCCCGACGACGCGCGGGCGCTCGTCGCCGCGGGGGTCGAGCGGGTCATCGTCGGCACGGCCGCGTTCGAGCAGGGCCCCGGCCCCTATGTCGCCGCACTCGGCGCGCGACTCGTCGTCGCCGTCGACGTCCGCGACGGCGAGGTCCGCATCCGCGGCTGGGAGCACGCGAGCGGGATCGCGGTCGACGAGGCCGTCGACCGCTGCCGTACCGCGGGCGTCGCACGGCTCCTCTGCACGGCCGTCGACCGCGACGGGACGATGGGTGGCCCCGACTTGGTGTTGATGGGTCGCGTGGCCGAGCGGTTCGGCGGTCCTGTCCTCGCCGCGGGCGGCGTTCGCTCGCGTGCCGACCTCGATGCGCTCGCGGCGCTCGGCCTCGAGGGCGCCGTCGTCGGGCGGGCGCTACTCGAGCAGGCGCAGCTCGAGGACGTGTGACGCGTCGAAGCCGCGGATGCGCAGCAGCGCTCCCGCGGCGGCGACGGCCGCGCCGGCGGGCATGAAGCCGACGAGCTCGGCGCCGGCGAGCTCGACGCCGCGCGCCTCCGCCTCGCGCTCGATCGCGGCGACGATGTCGTGGAGCGCCGCAGCCTCCCAGTCCTCGACGTTCATGCTGATCTGCGCATGGCCGGCCTGCGGCAGATCGAGCCCGAGCGCGCGCACGCCGGGGAACCCGCCGTCGCGCTCGCGCACGACGCGGGCGATCTCCTTCGCCGCTTCGACGTCCGCGTGCGCGAGGTTCACGTTGAAGGCGATGAGCGGCCTCCTTGCGCCGACGATGACTCCGCCTGCGGCGGGATCGAGCCGCGGCGGCCCGAAGTCGGGCGCGAGCTCGCCGTCGTCGATGCGGCGCTGCAGCCCCTCGGTGCCGCCGCGCCGGAAGAACGCGGGCACGCGGCCCTCGCCGATCTCGCCGTAGAGGAAGACCGGGAGGCCGAGCTCCTCGCCGATCCGCTCTGCGGCGATGCGCGCCGCCTCGCGCGCGCGCTCGGCGTCGTCGCGGCGGATCGCGACGACGGGAACGACGTCGGCGGCTCCGATGCGCGGGTGCACGCCCTCGTGTCGCCGCAGGTCGATGCGCGCCTGGGCGACGGCGATGCCCGCGAGGAGCGCGTCGACGATGTCGGCCTCGTCGCCGACGATGGTGAAGACGGAGCGGTTGTGGTCGGCGTCGGCGTGGATGTCGAGGAGGCGCGCGTGCCTCGCGAGGGCGTCGCCGATCGCCGCGATCGTCAGACGGTCGCGGCCCTCGGAGAAGTTCGGGACGCTCTCGAGCGGGAGCATCCCGCGGAGCCTACGACGCGCGCAGGAACGGTGCGCAGTCCTCGCACACACTCGGCGGGACGATCCCGAGACGCATCCCGACATAGAAGACCTTGCAGCCGACGCAGAGCCCGAGGCCGGACTCGAGCGAGGCGAACAGGGCGATGATCCCGGCGAGGACGAGCGCGGCGGTGTGCTGCCCGGCGGCGTACCAGAGCAGGCTCGCGGTGACCGTGAAGACGGCGCCGATCGACTGCGCGAACCGCTTCGCCGGCCCCGGCGAGTAACGGTGCGTGACGTTGAGCCGCGGCGTGACGAGGCGCGTCGCCACCAGGGCGAGCGGGCTCAGCTTCGGGCCGGTCAGCGCCCGGGCGACGAAGCCGTACGCGAGCACCGGCAGGATCCAGCCCTGCTGGAATGCGATCGCCACGACGGCGAGGACGGCGACCACGCCGGCAACGAGACGTGCCGACGTCTCGTTGACGGGATTCGGGAACGAGAAGAGACCGCTCAATACAGGTGCAGGACGCGCCGCCAGACCGGCGCGGCCTCGCGGCGTTCTGCGCGCGCGCGCTTTTCCTCCAGGATCGCGCGGTGATAGGCCATTCGCTCGAGCAGGAGCTTTCCGCTTGGGCTCTCGCGAACCTCGCGCTCAGTCTGCTCGCGCCGCCTACGGTTCCTCTCGTTCTTCTCCATCTTCCTCGTCCAGGATTCTACGGATGTCAGCCACTTCGGCGTGGATGTCGAACAGCACCGCCAGCACAGCGTCGACGTCCTCGCGCTCGACCGGCGACGTCCAAGGCCAAGGCATGACGTCAGCCTTGCTTCGAAGAGTTCTCCTCGCGAGGCGCTCTTCAGAACACGTCCGATGACGACACGGAAGTCGACGTACCGCTCGATCGCGTCGCTCCAGCGGGACACAGCCCGCTGCCGCGCGTGCACGGAGGCCGGGTTCCCGCTCGAGTCGCTGCCGGTGCGCGCGCCGTTCGCGGATCAGCGCGCATACATGTACGGCCAGGCGCCCGGGATCGTCGAGGGCGAGGAGCGGCTGCCGTGGCGCGGCCGCGCCGGTCAGACGCTGCGACGCTGGCTCGACATGGACGAGGAAGCGTTCTACGCGACCTTCTACTGCGCGTCGGTGACGCGTTGCTATCCGGGGCGCGCAGCCTCGGGCCGCGGCGACCGCACGCCGACGCCGCGCGAGCAGGAGCTGTGCGCGTTCTGGCGCGAATGGGAGCTGGAGTTACTGCGGCCGCGGTTGATCGTCGCCGTCGGCGCCCTCGCAATTCGTGCGCTCATCGGGCTGCCGTCGCTCACCGAGTGCATCGGCGAGCGCTACGACCGCGACGGTGCTCGGGTCATCCCGTTGCCGCATCCCTCCGGCGCGAGCAGCTGGCCGAACCTTCCCGGGAACCGCGAGAGGCTCGACCGCGCACTCGCGCTCGTGCACGAGGAGCTCTCACTCCTCCTGCTGCGCTAGCCATTCCTTCGCGAGGCGCTTCTTCGCGCGCGTGAGCCACGCCTCGGCGACGAGGTCGCGCAGCTCCTCCCGGTCGAGTTTCGCGAGATCGCGGATGCGGACGAGCACCCCGCGGTAGCCGTTCCAGTGCGGCGTCGTGAAATAGATGCCTCGCGCGTCGGCGACGAGCATGTCCTTCACCTCGAGGTCGTCGACCATGAAGACGAGGACGTCGTCCATCCGCTCCCCCGTGTCCGGGTCGACGGCGTCCGGGCGCTGCGTCCGGTGGAAGCAGAACCACTTGCCGTGGACGAGGTACCGAGGTCGCCCCTTCTCGAGCGTCTTCTCCGCCTCGGGCATGGCGAGCGCGAGCTCGTCGAGATCGGTCATGGACGCCATCTGCGCAACTACATTGAAACAGTGAGCGCGGTCCCGTACCGGGCGACGTTCGTGCGTCTGCTCGGCTTCCTCAAGCCCTACCGGGCCGGCCTCGCCGTCTCGGTCGTGCTCGCGGTCGGCTCCCAGGCGGCCCAGATCGCCCTCGTCTGGCTGACCGGCCGCCAGGTGATCGACAAGGCGATCCTCCACCACGACACGCACCGGCTGTGGGTCGTCGTCGGCGAGATCGTCGCGCTCGGCGTCGTCCGTGCCGCAATGATGGCCGGCCGCCGGCTCCTCTCGGGCAAGCAGGCGCTCGACGTCGAGATGGACATGCGCAGCGGGATGTACGCCCACCTCGTCCGGCTCTCGTTCGGCTTCTACGACCGTCACCAGACCGGCCAGCTGATGTCGCGCGCGACCGTCGACCTCCAGGGCGTCCGCTTCTTCCTCGGCTACGGCCTCATCTTCTTCTTCCAGAACGTCCTGACGGTCGTGTCGGTGACCGTCGTCCTGTTCTTCTTCCAGTGGGAGCTCGCGCTCATCGCGCTCGCGATCACACCGCCGCTCGTCGGGCTCGCATACAGGTACAGCCACGTCGCGCACCCGACACTCCGCGACGTGCAGCAGCGGCTCGCGGACGTCGCCACGGTCGCCGAGGAGAACATCGTCGGCGTCCACGTCGTGAAGGCGTTCGCGCAGGAGCCGTCGGAGCTGGGCAAGTTCACGCGCCGGTCCGAACTCGTGTTCGACCAGACCCTGCGCGCGAACCGGCAGCGCGCGACGTACGTGCCGCTCATGTCGTTCGTGCCCCTGCTCGCCCAGGCCGCGGTGCTGCTCGTGGGCGCGCGCATGGTCGCGCGCGGGGAGCTCACGCCTGGCAGCTTCAGCGCGATCTTCCTCTACCTCGGCATGCTCGTCGTGCCGCTCCGCTCGCTCGGCATGTGGATCGGCCAGGCGCAGCGCGCAACCGCGTCCGGCGAGCGCATCTTCCAGGTGATGGACGAGCCGGAGGAGATCGCGGATCGCCCGCACGCGCGCGATCTAGCGAGCGGGCCGGGCCATATCCGATTCGAGCACGTGTCGTTCGAATATCTGCCCGGCCGCCTCGTTCTGGAGGACGTCGATCTCGACATCCCGGCGGGAAGGACGATCGCACTGATCGGCCACACCGGCTCCGGCAAGACGACGCTGACGTCACTCGTGCCGCGCTTCTACGACGCGACCGCCGGCCGCATCCTCCTCGACGGCGTCGACGTGCGCGACCTGACGCTCAACTCGCTCCGCGCCGCCGTCGGCGTCATCTCGCAGGATCCGTTCCTCTTCTCGGCGACCGTGCGCGAGAACATCGCCTTCGGGCGCACGGACCTCTCCGACGAGGAGGTCGAGCGCGTCGCCCGCCTCGCGCAGGCGCACGAGTTCGTCGAACGCCTGCCGGCCGGCTACGCCACCGTGATCGGCGAACGCGGGATCACGCTCTCGGGCGGCCAGCGCCAGCGCATCGCAATCGCACGCGCCCTCGCGGTCGACCCGCGCGTCCTCATCCTCGACGACGCGACCGCGTCGGTCGACGCCACGACCGAGGCGCAGATCCGCACCGGTCTCCGCACCGCGATGGAGGGACGGACGACGCTCATCATCGCGCACCGCCTGTCGACGATCGCGCTCGCGGACGAGATCGTCGTCCTCGCCGACGGCCGCATCGCCGCGCGCGGGACGCACGACGAGCTTGTCGGCACGAGCCCCGTCTACCGGGAGATCTACGAGCACGGCCTGCTCGAGCAGCAGTTCGCCGACGCAGTGGAAGCGCGCGGCGACATGGAGGAAGTGGCGTGAGAGTCCACCAGGCAGGCAGTCACCTGATGCAACAGCGCGGAGCCGACGTCGACGACTGGTCGTGGCGCACCTCTCGCCGCCGCTTCGGCACGCTCTGGCGGCTGACGCGCCCGTACCGGGGCCGCACCGGCTTGTCCGTGATCTCGCTCCTGACGGCGACGATCACCGCGCTCGCCCCGCCCTATCTCGCGAAGTACGCGCTCGACGACGCCATCCACGGCCACACGGGGACGAAGCTCGAGCTCGTCGTCGGCATCTTCGTCGCCGCCGGCCTCGCCAACTGGGGCATGACGTACGTCGAGACGTACCTCACCGGCTGGGTCGGCGAGCGGATCCTCGCCGACCTGCGCACCACGCTGTTCGAGCACCTCCAGCGCCTCTCACTCGGCTTCTACGAGCGAAACCGCGCAGGCGTGATCATCAGCCGCCTCACGAACGACGTCGAGGCGATCGACCAGCTCGTCACCGACGGCGTCACGACCCTCGTGCAGAGCACGCTCACCCTCGTCGGCACCGCCGTCCTCCTCTTCATCCTCGACTGGAGGCTCGCGCTCGCGACCTGCGCGGTCATCCCGCTCATGAGCCTTGCGACGGTGATCTTCCGCAGACACTCGGCGCGCGCCTACGCCGCCGTGCGCGAGCGGCTCGGCCTCGTCACGGCGACGCTCGCCGAGGACATCGCAGGCATGCGCGTCGTGCAGGCCTTCACACGCGAGCAGGCCGCGTACAACAACTTCCGCGAGGTCGCGCTCCGTTACCGCGAGTCGAA
>DASXLN010000178.1:0-7133 GCA_036496165.1 Gaiellaceae bacterium
AGCTTGATGCGCGCGCCGGCGGCGCGGATCTCCTCGATGAGATCGTGATGGCGCGGACGGTCGAGGATGATCGTCGTCACGTCGTTCACGCGCCGGCCGAACGCCTCCGCGATCGCCTCGATGTTCTCGCCGACCGGGCGAAGGAGATCGATCGCGCCGCGTGCGCGCGGCCCGACCGCCATCTTCCGCATGTACATGTCTGGGAGAGACATGAGCTGGCCGGGATCGGCGACCGCGATCATCGACATGGCGCCGTTGCCGCCGCGCGCGACGACGCCGCGGCCCTCGAGTGGGTCGAGCGCGAGGTCGACGTCGGTGTCGCCGCTCCCGATGATCAAGCCGGGCGCAAGCCCGGCTTCCTCCGAGCCGAGCACGACGCGGCCACGAATCGAGAGCAGGTCGAGCGACGCGCGCATCGCGGTCGCCGCCGCCTCCTCCGCACCTTCCTGGTCGGCGCGCCCCAGCCAGCGCGCCGACAGGAGTGCGGCGTGCTCGGTCGCCCGGAGGTACGACTGGCACATGCAGGGCACGCCCTCGACCACCCGACCGTCCTCTGCTGCCTCTTCCTCGAGCGTGTCGCTCACAGCGCGCGCACCCGCTCGGCGGCGGCCGATACGAAGTCGATCACCTCGGCCGAGGTGTCCTCGGCGTTGACGTTCTCGATCACGGGCACGCCTTCGCGCTCCGCGCGGCCGACGATGAACGTCTGCAGCCGCCGGATCTCGCTGAAGTGGTCGAGGTAGCTCGTCAGCGGGCGCTCGCTCCCCTCGTTGCGCGAGAAGAAGTGCTGTGCATGCTCCGTCTCGTCGTCGATCGAGAGGACGATCTGGCAGACGACTGCGTTGTCGGCGTGCACCGGCAGCAGGCCCGGAACAAGATGGACGCCCTCGAAGATGATCGACCAGCCCTCCTGCAGCGCGCGGTCGATCGACGCCTGCACGCCGACGAGGACGGTGCGCGACTGCTCGAGGAAGCCGGCGACGAGCGGATCGTCCGCGTCGGGCAGCGCCTCGCCGGCGGAGAAGCTCGAATGGTGAATCGTCGGCATGAACTCGTGCGAGAAGAACGCGCGCAGCGTCTGCCGGATCGAGTCGGTCGACGTCAGGCGCGTGATTCCGAGCTTGTAGGCGACCTCGGTCGCGACCGTCGACTTGCCCGTGCCGGTTGCACCGCCGATGAGGATGACGAACGGGCGCTCGTTCATGCCCGCGCCTCCTGCGGGACGAGCTCGAGGATCCTGTCGTCGAGCCCCTCGGAGACGACCGCGTTCCCGGCGAGCACGACGTTCGCGCCATGCGCGAGCGCGTGCTCGGCGACGACGTCGATCGCCGCCGCCTTCAGTTCGACGAGATAGGTGTCGGCTTCGACGCGCGCGAGCTCCTCGCGGAGGAGGTCGCGGCGCGCGAGATTGTGCGAGACGTGGACGACGTTCGCGTCGAGGTGGTCGGTCGTCGCCGGGCCGGCGGTGAAGACGGCGACGCGTCCCTCGAGCGGCTCGACCGCCTCGAGCCGCAACACGACCTCGTCGAGGACGATGTCGCTGATCCGCTCGCGAAACGGCTCGCGGCCGAGGAGAATGCGGGCCGTCGTCGCGATCGGCGGGATGGCCGCGCCGCTGCCGTCGAAGACGACGACGTCCGGCTCGAGCGACGCCGCCAGCCGTGCGCCCTCGACGACGTTCGACACGAACGGCGCCCCGGCGATGCCGCCGCCCGCCCGGCGGCAGCCGACTGTCGGCACGCCGGTGAACACGGCGAGCTCGAGAAAGTCCGATGCCGCATGCTGCCCCGCGCGCGAGCGCGCGACGAGGTCCTCGATCGTCGGCGGGGCCGTCACGAGCTCCGGCTCGGCCGGTCCGCCGCGGCCCATCGCGACGCACACGACGCGCCTCTCCCGCGCCAAGAGCCGGGCGACGTGGATCGTGACCGCCGTCTTGCCGACGCGCTTGCCCGTGCCGATGACCGCGATCGACGGCAGCTCGAAGTCGTGCAGCGGCGGCGGGTCGAAGCGGAAGTCGGCGCCCACGACCGAGATCCCTGCCGCAAGGAAATCGGCGATCAGCTCGGGCCGGCGCTCGTCGGTCAGGTCGATCGCGACCTCCACGTCCGGAATGTGGTCGACGATCGGCACGCCGTAGTCGGGCGCGGTGCGCAGCTTCTCGGTCCCTCCGACGAGCCGAACGGCGACGAACTCGTACGGCAGCTCGTCCAGCGCATCCCTCACCACCGCCGGGTAGTGCTCACCGTCAACGATCGCGATCGCTCTCATCGCGTCGTCACCTCGTCCTCGATGCGTGCGGTGTACTTCTCGTACGTCTTCGTGTCGGTCGAGAACTGGATGATCTTCTCCTGTCCATGGAACGGGTACTTCCGCCAGACGTCCACATGCGTGCCCTCGACCTCGACGACGTTGTAACAGGGCCGCCCGTTCCCGCGCAGGCGCGACGACGACACCGTGCCCGCGTTGACGATGAACATCCCCTCGAGCTCCCACGCGTACGGCACGTGCTTGTGCCCGCCGAGGACGAGGTCGACGTTCGCGCGCTGCAACGCCTCGAGCGCGTCGCCGGCGTCGTTGACGATGTTCCGCTCGCGTCCGGTCCCGGGGATCGGAAGCAGATGGTGGTGGAGAACGAAGACGCGCAGGTCGGCCGGCTCGGCGAACTGCTCCTCGATCCAGCGGTAGCGGCCGCGGCCGATCTGCCCGTTGTCGAGGTCGGGCTCGGTCGAGTCGACGGCGACGATCGCGACACCGTTGCAGCGGAGCACCGAGTTGCGCTCGCCGAACAGCTCCTCGAAGTGGACGTACCCAACGTTGCGCGAGTCGTGGTTGCCGGGGATGACGACCATCGCGTCGCATTCGACCGTGTCGAGGTACCGCTTCGCGAGCGCGTACTCGTCCTTGAACCCGTGCGTCGTCAGGTCGCCGGAGACGATGACGACGTCCGGGACGAGCTCGTTCACCTCTGCAATCGCGCGCTCGAGGAGGTTCGGCAGGAAGAACTGCGTCCCGCAGTGGAGGTCGGACAGCTGGACGATGGTGAACATGCTTCCGTTGTTCCCCGTCATGGCAAAAGTCTACGGGCCGTTTCGCCGTCCGACCCGATCGGTACCTTGACGGTCAGATGGGGCTCGAATCCCCGGATTTCCAGGTCTATCGCGGGTCTGAACCGCCTCGCTTCGCCAGCCAGGCGGAGCTGGAGTGCGCGAAGGTCCTCGACTACTACGGCGTCCCGTGGGCGTACGAGCCGCGGACGTTCGTCCTCGAGCAGGACGCGGACGGCCGTGTGCTCGAGGCGTTCACGCCCGACTTCTACCTCCCCGACCAGGATCTCTACGTCGAGCTGACGGTCATGAAGCAGTCGCTCGTGACGCGGAAGAACCGGAAGCTGCGCAAGCTGCGCGCGCGGTACCCGGGCGTCAAGGTGAAGCTCTTCTACAAGCGGGACCTCGAACGGCTGGCGCAGCACTTCCACCTCGACCTGGCGTCGTAGTCGGCGCGGACCCGAGGATCGGCGAGGTCTACCTCTCCGCCGAGGAGCTGGCGGCGCGCGTACGCGAGCTCGGCGCCGAGATCGGGCGCGACTACGCCGGCCGCGAGCCGCTGCTCGTCGGCTCCCTCAAGGCGAGTCTCGTCTTCCTCGCCGACCTCTCGCGCGCGGTCCCCATCCTCCACGGCCTCGACTTCGTCGAGCTCGCCGGCTACGGCAGCGCCCAGATGGGCGGGCACGAGCAGATCCGCGTCCTCAAAGACCTCGACGTCGACATCCTCGACCGCGACGTCATCGTCGTCGAGGACGTCGTCGACACCGGCCTGACGCTCAACTACCTCGTGCGGACGTTCGAGCTGCGGCGTCCGCGGTCGATCGCGGCGGTGACGCTCCTCGACCGGCCGTACCGGCGCCTCGTCGACGACCTCCCCGTCCGCTACGTCGGCTTCGTCGTCCCCGACGAGCTCTTCGTCGGCTACGGCTTCGACCTCGAGGAGCGCTGGCGGCAGCTGCCCGACCTCCGGCTGCTTCACCTCGCGCGCCCGTAGCCTTCCCTCAGCTACGATTTAGGCATGCCTGAATCTCTGACGGCTGCCGTCGAGGACTACGTCAAGGCGATCTACACCCTCGACTCCGGCGAGGGGGCCGTGACGACCACCGCCCTCGCCGAGCGCCTCGACGTCCGTCCTGCGTCCGTCTCCGGGATGCTCCCGAAGCTGACACAGCTCGGCCTCGTCGAGCACGTCCCCTATCGCGGCGTCCGGCTGACCGAGCGCGGGACGCGCGTGGCGCTCGAGGTCGTCCGCCACCACCGGCTGCTCGAGCTCTTCCTCGTCGAGAGCCTCGGGATGACGTGGGACGAGGTGCACGCCGAGGCGGAGGTGCTCGAGCACGTCCTCTCGGAGGAGCTCGAGGAGCTGATCGCGGCGAAGCTCGGCGATCCCGCCTTCGACCCGCACGGCGACCCGATCCCGAGCCGGGAGCTGACGGTGCCGGCGGACGAGAGCCGCAACCTGTATGCGCTCGAGCCCGGCGAGCAGGGCACCTTCGTGCGCGTCTCCGACGCCGACCCGGCGATGCTCCGGTTCCTCGCCGAGCGCGGCATCGTGCCGGGCGCCGAGATCGAGGTGGTCGAGCGCCAGCCGTTCGACGGGCCGGTCTACGTGCGTGCGAACGGCGACGTGTACGTCCTCGGGGCCGTGCTCGCCCGAGCGATGCGCGTGACCGCATGACGCCCCCCGCCGACAGCTCGGCCGTCCTCGACCGTCCCGGCGGCCTCAGCCCGCTCGAGGCGCTCTTTGCGCAGGGACGCGTTCGCGGCACGCTCGCGATGCTGGGGCCGGCCTTCGTCGCCGCGATCGCGTACGTCGACCCGGGCAACTTCGCGACGAACATCCAGGCGGGCGCGAAGTACGGCTACCTCCTGCTCTGGGTCGTGCTCGCCGCGAACCTCATGGCGATGCTCATCCAGTACCTGTCGGCGAAGCTCGGCGTCGTCACCGGCAGGAACCTGCCGGAGCTGTGCCGCGCGCACTATCCGCGCTGGGCGAGCGTCGGGCTGTGGATCCAGGCGGAGGTGATGGCGATGTCGACCGACATCGCCGAGTTCCTCGGCGCCGCACTCGGCCTCAACCTCCTCTTCCACGTCCCGCTCTTCCCCGCCGGGCTCATCACCGGCGTCATCGCGTTCGGCCTCCTCGGGCTACAGCGCCACGGGTTTCGCCGCTTCGAGCTCGCCATCACCGGACTGCTCGGGATCATCTTCCTCGGCTTCCTGTACGAGACCCTCAAGATCGGGCCCTCGGCATCCGGGTCGCTCCGCGGCGCGTTCATCCCCCACCTCGCCGGCTCGTCCTCCCTCTACCTCGCTGTCGGCATCGTCGGCGCGACGGTGATGCCGCATGCGATCTACCTCCACTCGGCGCTGACGCAGGGACGGACACCGGTTCGCAACGACGCCGAGCGCCGCCGCGTGTTGCGCTTCGAGAAGATCGACGTGATCGTCGCTCTCGGGTTCGCCGGGCTCATCAACCTGGCGATGCTCGCCGTGGCCGCGAAGCTCTTCCACACGCCCGCGCTTTCGGGGATCAACACGATTCAGCGTGCGCACACGGAGTTCGGGCATCTCGTCGGTGGGACGGCCGCGCTTGCGTTCGCGGTCGCGCTGCTCGCATCGGGCGCGTCGTCCTCGAGCGTCGGAACCTACGCCGGGCAGGTGGTGATGGCCGGCTTCGTCAACATCCGCATCCCGGTCATCGTCCGCCGCGCGGTGACGATGATCCCGGCGCTCGTCGTCCTCGCGATCGGCGTCAGTCCGACGAGCGCGCTCGTGCTCAGCCAGGTCGTGCTCTCCTTCGGTATTCCGTTCGCGCTCATTCCCCTCGTCCTGCTCACCCGGGACCGCGACGTCATGGGCGTGCACGTCAACCGCCGCCTGACGAGCGCCGTCGCCATCGCGATCTCCGCCCTCATCGCCGCACTCAACGTCTTTCTGCTCGTCCAGCAATTCGGCGGCTGAAAGGACTTAAAAAGCAACCGGCCGCCCCGGGGGAGGCGGCCGGCGTCGTCGGGAGACGACCTCGGAAAGCCGATTTTCAAGGCATAAACGGGGCGAGGCCCGAGCCGGTTACGGCGATCTCGGGCTCAGCCGAGCGGCGCGCGCCGCCGATATGCGATCCGTGCCGATCAGCGGGTACCTCGCCGCCCTTCTCCTTGCGGTCGTGCCGCCGTCCCCGGCGGCGCTCCGGCCCGCGCTCGTGTCGACCACCGATCTCGACGCGGCGCGGCAGGCGCCTGCAAAGGCGTTCCACATTCTCGACGGTCAGTACCTCGGCGGCCAAGCCGGGCCCGGCGTCGGGCCGTGCGGCAGACCGATGTCCTTCTTCTCGCCCGCGCCGGAGCAGACGGCCTTCCGCGGGTGGAGCGATCACCCAGGCCTGCCGTATTCCAAGACGGGAGCCATCCTGCTCGTCCAGCAGACCGTGTACGCCGAACCGGCGACGACGACCATGCAGGAGCTCGCCGCGCTCGCGTCCGCCGCTCGACCCGGATGCGCGTGGAACGAGGCGCCCTTGCCCGGCACACCGGCCGATCGCTTCCGGCTCGTCGACGTCGTCGCTCTTCGGCTCCCGGCTGGAGCCCAGGGGTTCGGCTACATCGAGACGGAGCAAAGCCGGACGGCTCGGGTGTACGTCGGGTCGGTGACGGTCCGGCTCCTCGACTGCGTGAGCCACGTGAACGTCGATTCGCCGGAACGCATCACCGACCCGTTCGTCCAGGACGTCGCCGCCGCAATGGCGCGGCGGCTGCCGGCCGTGGGAGCAAGCTGTCGAACGAGCTCCCCTTAGGGCAGATAGCCGAGCGGATCCACGGGGCTCCCGTTGACGCGCACCTCGAAGTGGAGGTGCGGCCCGGTGCAGAAGCCGGTGCAGCCCGAGTAGCCGATCACGTCGCCTTGCGAGACGTCCTGGTTGCAGCTGACGGCGATGCGTGACTGGTGCGCGTACGCGGTCGCGATGCCGTCGTGGTGGTCGATGACGACGAGGTTGCCGTAGCCGCTCTCCCAGCCGCAGTAGATGACGGTGCCCGAGGCGGCCGCATGGATCGGCGTGCCCTCGGGGATGCCGATGTCGATCCCGGGGTG
>DASXLN010000179.1:0-16364 GCA_036496165.1 Gaiellaceae bacterium
GGCGTCTCGAACACGAGATAGCGCTGCGGCCCCGTCGGATCGAAGCGATACGTCGTGCCGCGGGGGATGACGATGTAGTCGCCCTCCTTGTACGGCACGTCGCCGAAGATCGTCTCCAGCGTGCCCGATCCCTCGTGGACGAAGACGACCTCGTCGCCCTCGCCGTTGCGGAAGAAGTAGTGCATCCGCTCGGTGGGCCGGCACAGCGAGATCTCGACGTCGTTGTTCCACATCAGCAGGCGGCGGCCTGTTATCTCGTCGCCCGCCGGCTCGGTGTCGAACGTCTTCAAGTGCCGGTGCGCGTGCTGGTCGGGCACCCACTCCTCGCGCACGATCGGCTCGAACCCGCCGAGCTTCACGACGCGGCAGGGCGACTGGAGGTGGTACAGGATCGATTCGTTGCCGGTGAAGCCCTCCAGGCCCATGACCTCCTCGGTGAGGAGCGTGCCGTTGTCGCGGAACTGCACGTGCCGCTTGCGCGGAACGTCGCCGAGACGCTGATAGAACGGCATTGCCGAAGGTTACTGAAGGGCCAGCTCGGCGAGCCGGCGGCCGATCGCCGGCGCGAACTTGAACCCGTGGCCGGAGCAGGCCGAGCCGACGACCACGCGCCCGCGACGCTCGAGGACGAACGTCAGGTCGGGCGTCGTCGTGTAGACGCACGTATCGGTCTCGACCGGCACCGGATCGACGTCCGGGAAGCGCTCCGCCACCCACGCGGAGACCCGCTCGACGATCGCCGGGTCGGGCGCGCCCACCTCGTCGGGATCGGTCTCGGCGCCGGCGTGATGCGCACCGGCCTTCAGACCGTGGACCGGGTCGTAGAGCGCGTACATGTCGTGCCCGCCGCCCGCGGCGACGTCGACGACGGACGGCAGCGGGGCGCCCTCGCGGCGGAAATACGCCACCGTCTCGCGGGTGATCCGAACGTCGAGGCTGGGGACGAGGCGCCCGATCCACGGGCCGGCCGTGACGACGACGACGTCTGCGTCGACGTCGTCCAGCGAGTCGACGCGCGTGCTCGTCCGGACGTCGACGCCATCGAGGAACGCGTGCCGCGCGCGATCGGAGAACACGACGCCGGCGTCGGCGACCCTCAGCGCGCTCCAGCCGTCGGGAATCGCGACTCCGCGGACATCGGTCACCACCCGGTAGTCGACGCCGCACGCGTCGAGCGCGCTCGCCGACGTCAGCGCCGCGTCCGGCGCGAGCTCGACGAGCCCATACAGCCCGAGCAGCGTCGGGTCGAGGTCGTTCCAACCGTCCCGCGCCTCCTGCGCGAGACGGATCCACGCCGGGTCGGGGTACGCGACCCGGAAGATGCGCGAGCGTCCGTGACTCGACCCGCGTGTGTTGTCGAGCTCGAACTGCTCGTACACCGTCACGTCGGCGCCGCGTTCGCGCAGCGCCCACGCAGTGGCACAACCCATCACCCCTGCGCCCACCACTGCGACTCTCATACCGCGAGGATGTCTCCCGGATAGAGCAGCGTGTTCGCGGCGGCGCGCGCGAGGATCCGCTCCCAGTCGACTCCCGGCGGCGTCGCCTCGTCCGGCGTCGTCACGATCGGGCCGAGCGAGAGGGCGAAGTCGCGCGACTTCGCGCCGGCGAGCTCCGGCGCGATCCATTCGATCATCGGCGTGAACCCGCCGATCGCTCCGTCGGCGTCGACGATGGCCGCGACCCGCGTGACGGGGACGATCTCTTCGACACCCTCCGGGCGTTGCACCGGCTGCTCGGCGGCGATGATGGCCGCAGGGTTTGCGAACACGAAGTCGCCCGTCTCGTCGAACAGGCGAACCGAGGGCGGATGCAGGACGGGCGCGCGAAAGACGACCTCGTCGATCGGGTACGTCGCGTGCTCGCGCGCGCTGCCGCCGCCGCTGAAGAATGACTGCAGCGTCTGCGCGGCGAGCTGGACGACGTGGTCGTCGTCGACCCGGCCCGGCCACCCGCGCTCGAGCTCCGCCGCCATCGGGGAGAACATGCAGAGCTTCATTCCCCCGGCTCCGTGTGCACGACGACGTCGGCGATCTCCGGCAGGCGAAGCCGGATGAGCTCCTCGATCTCGCTCGCGCGCGCATGCGCGTCGGCGAGCGCGCGGCCGGCGCCGAGCCTGAGGGTCATGTGCGCGACGAGCCCTTCGTCGGTGTCGAGGAAGCGGAGATCGCGCGGCTCGACGCCGGCGATCTCGCGAACGACCGCGCGCACGGCGGCGGCGTCCCCGGCCACCTCCGACGCGCCCGCCGTCTCGGCAAGCGGCTCGAGATGGGTCTGGACGGAGCTGATCTCGGGCACGGCGTCACGGATCGCGCGCTCCACGTCCTCGGCGATCTCGTGCGCCTCCTCGAGCGAGAGCTCGCCCGGAAGCTTCAGGTGGAGGGAGAGCTCGGTGCCGCCGTCGACGGAGAGGACGCTGACGTTGTGCACCTCGCGCACGCTCGGCACGGCGAGCGCGGCCGCGTGCGCCCGCTCGCGCACCGCCGCCTCGCTCTCCCTCGGCTCGACGTGGACGACGACGTCGGCCTCGGGCAGCGCGCCCTGGACGGCGCGCTCGACCGCATCCGCCGCCGCGTGCCCCTGGCCGACGACGGCGTCGGGCGAGACGCCGATGACGACGTCGGCGAAGTGGCGCCCGGCAGCCTGCCGCATGCGCAGGCGGCGCAGGTCGATCGACGGCCGGAGCGCGACGATCGCGGCGCGGGCCGCCTCCTCGGCGACGAGCGGCGCGCGGTCCATGAGGACGTCGACGTTCCCGCGCATCAGGCGCACGGCCGCGCCCATGACGAGCACCGCGACGAAGAGCGCCGCGATCGAGTCCGCGTTCCCGTAGCCGGCACGGACGAGCAGGAGCCCGACGAGCACGGCGATCGAGCCGCCGAGATCGCTCGCGAAGTGGAGCGCGTTCGACGCGATGGCCGCACTCGCGTATCGGCGGGCGACGCGCGCCGACGCGACCGTCCGCGTCACGTCGAGAACGATGACGACGCCGATGACCACGAGCGCGTACCACTCCGCATGGACGGTCGTATGCCCGCTCCCGGCCAACCGCACGATCGCGCGCCACACGATCGCGGCGCTCGCGAGCAGGAGGATCGCGCCTTCGCCGAGCGCCGCAAGGTGCTCGGCCTTGCCGTGCCCGTACTGGTGGCCGGGATCGGCTGGGCGCCCGGCGACGCCGATGGCGAAGAACGTCAGCAGCGCGGCGACGAGGTCGGTGCCCGAGTGCGCCGCCTCCGAAAGGAGACCGAGGCTGTGCGTCGCCAGGCCGGTCGCGAGCTTGAGCGCGATCAGCAGGACTGCCGCAATCACCGAGAGCAGCGCGGTACGCCGCTGCGGACTCATGGAGAGACGCTAGAGGTTGCCCCGGAGGGCCTGCTCGCGCTCGATCGCCTCGAAGAGGGCCTTGAAGTTGCCCTCGCCGAACGTCGTCGCGCCGTGGCGCTCGATCACCTCGAAGAACACCGTCGGCCGGTCCTGCGCCGTCTTCGTGAAGATCTGCAGCAAATAGCCGTCCTCGTCGCGGTCGACGAGGATCTTGTGCCGCTGCAGCACGGCGAAGTCCTCGGCGATCTCGCCGACACGCCCGGGCGCCTCCTCGTAGTACGAGTCCGGTGTGTCGAGGAACTGGAAGCCTCGCTCCTTGACCGCCTGGACGGTGGCGACGATGTCCGCCGACGCCATCGCGATGTGCTGCGCGCCGGCGCCGCCGTAGAAGTCGAGGTACTCCTGGATCTGGCTCTTGCGCTTCCCCTCCGCGGGCTCGTTGATGGGGAACTTGATCTTGCCGCTGCCGTCCGCCATCACCTTCGACATGAGCGCCGAGTACTCGGTCTGGATGTCGTCGTCGCCGAAATGGATGATGTTCGTCATCCCGAAAACGCGCTCGTAGAACGCGACCCACTCGTCCATCTTCCCCAGCTCGACGTTGCCGACGACGTGGTCGAGGTTCGTCAGCCCGACGCCTTTGCCGGTGTTCCCGTTGCTCGCGACCGAGACGAAGCCGGGCTTGAACGGGCCGGCGTAGTCGCTGCGGTTCACGAACGTGTGGATCGTGTCGCCGTACGTCGCGATCGCGGCCGTCTCGATCGTGCCGAAGTCGTCCTCGAAGATCGTCGGCTCGGCGACGCCGGCCGCGCCGCGCTGCAACGCTTGCTCGTACGCGTCGGCCGCGTCGGGAACGGTGAGCGCGATGTCGCGCACGCCGTCGCCGTGCTTCGCCTGGTGGCGCGTGATCTCGTGCTCCTGGCCGAGCGGCGACGTGACGACGAAGCGGATGTCGCCCTGCTCGAGGACGTACGACACGCGATCGCGGACGCCCGTCTCGGGGCCGGCATATGCCGTCCGGCGGAAGCCGAGCGCGTGCTCGTAGAAGTACGCCGCCTGCTTCGCGTTCCCGACCCAGAGCTCGACGTGGTCCCAGCCGAGCAGCGGCATGAAGTCTTCGGCCATCCCCCGAATTATGACTCCGGTGCGACCGGAGCGGGCCGGTGCCAGAACCGCTCCAGGACGATGCCGGCGAAGATCAGGACGCCGCCCGCGACCTCGAGCGGATGGAGCGTCTCGGAGAGCAACACGAGCGCAAAGAAGACCGCGAAGAACGGCTGGAGGTTCCCGAACAGCGAGGCGCGCGAGGGGCCGACCCGGTCGATGGCGGTGAACCAGAGGATGTTCGTCAGGAACAGCGGGCCGATGACGGCGTAGCCGAAGCCGAGCCACACCTTCCACCCGAAGTCGAAGTGCTGGTGCGCGATCTGCGGGATGCTGACGAGGGCGAGCGGCAGCCACCCGGCGGCGAGCACGATCGCGCTGATCCGGAACGGCGAGTAGCGGCGCATCATCGGCGCGATCGCGACCGTGTAGCAGCTCCAGGTGAACGCGAGCCCGATGGCGAGCAGGTCGCCGCCGAGCCCCGCCGAGAGATTGCCGCCGCTCGCCGCCGCAATGAGCGCGATCCCGCCGAGCGTCGTGACCGCGCCGAGCCAGAACGCATTCGAGAGCACCTCCAGCCGAAGCGTCAGCGTGATCAGCCCGATGAAGAGCGGCGTCGCTCCGAGCAGGAGCGCGACGGTCGACGCCTGCGACAGCTTCAGCGCATAGACGAAGCAGAGCTGGTTGAGGAAGAGCGAGACCGCCGCGATGAGGACGAGCCGGAGGTCCTTCCGCTCGATCCGGAAGGAGCCCTCGCGCCGGTACGTGAAGATCCAGAAGAGCGCGGTCGCTGCGCCGTAGCGGATCGTCCCGTAGGCGAGCGGCAGCCAGCCGTGCGTGAGGACGTACCGGGTGACGGTGACGTTGAGCGCCCACAGGAGGACGGTGCCGAGCAGCATGAGATCGACGGGCGAGACGCGGCGCACGTGTTGAGCCTAGACTTCGCACGTGGCCGAGCCGACCATCGCCGACGTCGACGCCCTCGTCGGCCCCGCGACACCGCACTTCGCCTACCAGCTGCGCGCGCGGGTCCGCGAGCTCGTCCTCGAGCTCGACCCCTCGCACCCGGTCCGGCGCTACGCCGAGGAGAAGATGGCGCTCCTCGACCGGCTCGGGCACGCGTCCTCCAAGGCCGAGGAGGGCGGACGGGAGCCGCGCTCGCGGCCCGGCTGGTCCGAGCTGCCGAGCTCCGCGCCCGCCGACGAGCCGCTGCCCAGCCGGCAATGAGCCTGGAAGGAGCCTCGGTGCTGGTCACCGGGGGGACGCGGGGGATCGGGCTCGCGATCGCGCGCCGGCTCGTGCGCGACGGCGCCGGCCGCGTCGTGCTCGGATATCTCCGCAACGACGACGCGGCGGAGGCGGCGGCGACGGAGATCCGGGCGGCCGGGGCCGAGGTCGACCTCGTGCGCGGCAATGTCGCGTCGGCGTCGACGGTCGAGAAGATCGGTGCCGCCGGCCCGTACCGCGTCGTCGTGCACAACGCCGCCACCGGCGTCATCCGCCCGGCGCTCGAGGCCGACGACAAGCACTGGGACTGGACGCTGAACGCGAACGCGCGCTCGCTGCTCGCGATCGCGCGCGCGACGGTGCCGGCGATGGAGACCGGCTCGGCGATCGTCGCCATCTCGAGTCTCGGCGCGCAGCGCGTGCTCGACAACTACGTCCTCGTCGGCACCTCGAAGGCCGCGCTCGAGTCGGTCGTGCGCTACCTCGGCGTCGAGCTGGCGCCGCGCGGCGTTCGCGTGAACGCCGTTTCTGCCGGCGTCGTCGAGACGGAGGCGCTCGACTGGTTCCCGAACAAGGACGAGATGCTCGCGACCGTCGACCGGACGCCCGCCGGCCGCCTCGTCGAGCCGGCCGACGTCGCCGCTGCGGTGTCATTCCTCTGCTCCGGCGACTCGGCGATGGTCTGCGGCCAGACGTTGATCGTCGACGGCGGGTTTTCTCTCAAGGCGTGATGGAGCCGACCGACGTCAACCGGCGCATGTTCGACGAGACGCACCGGCGCCGCAGCGACGGGAGCTCGTCGCTGCCGCCCATCGTCAAGCAGACGCTGCGCGACCTCGCGGGCAAGAGCGTGCTGCATCTCCACTGCGGCAGCGGCGAGGGGAGCGCCGAGCTCGCGGAGCAGGGCGCGACCGTCACCGCGGTCGACGTCGACGAGCCGCTGCTCGACGCGGCGCGGGAACAGTGGCCGTCGATCCTCTGGATCCCCGCCGACCCGCAGTCGCTGCCGGCGAACCTCCGCCGCGCGCGCTTCGATCTCGTCTACTCGCCGGAGGGGGTGCTCGGAAGCTTGACCGACGTCGACGCGTGGGCGGCCGGCGTGGCCGCGTCGCTGCGGCGCAACGGCGAGCTGCTCGTCTTCGACGACCACCCTGTCGCGCTCTGCGTCGACGGCCTCCTGCGCTGGCACGGCGACTACTTCGACGACGGCATCGTGCGGCTCGGGCGCATCGTCACGACCCTCGTCCGCGCGGGCTTCCGCGTCGAGGCGCTCGAGGAGTACCCACTCGACTCGGCCGGCCGGCGGAGCGACCGCCGCATCCCCGGCTCGTTCCTGCTGTACGCGACTCGAGCTTAGAGGCGAAGCATGCGCGTAACAGTCGCGCGCGCGATCGTCGTCGCCATCGCCGGGTTCTCCTGCAGCCGGCGCAGAGAGTACGCGTACCACTGCTCGCCGAACGGCACGTAGATGCGGACGCGTCGGCCCTCGGCGACGAGCTCGCTCGCGCGGTCCTCCCGCACGCCGAGCAGCATCTGCAGCTCGGGCACGTCGCGCGCGAGGGCCTCGCGGATCAGCGCCTCGTCGTGCGTCGCGGCTGCGACCGTCGCGCCCGTGTCGATGAGCGCGTCGAGAGACTGGATGAAGCTCGCGCGCACGGAGCCGGCGTCGGAGTACGCGAGCGACGGCGGCTCGACGTAGATGCCCTTGCACAACCGCACGTTGGGCTTCAGGTCGGCGAGCGCGCGCACGTCGTCGAGCGTGCGCCGCAAGTACGCCTGGAGCACGATGCCGACGTTCTCGTGGCCGGCCTCTCTCAGCTCGCGATAGAGGCGAAGCGTGTCGTCGGTCGTGCTCGAGTCCTCCATGTCGATGCGGACGAAGCGTCCCTGCGCGAGCACCTCGAGCAGGTTCTCCCTGCACAGGTCGTACGAGAGCTTCAGCCCGAGAGCGGTCAGCTTGACGCTGACGTTCGAGTCGAGCCGCTCGCGCTCGATCGCCGCGAACACGTCGAGGTATGCGCGAGCGATCGCGCGCGCCTCGTCGGCGTGCGTGATCTCCTCGCCGAGAACGTCGACGGTTGCGAGCTTCCCATCTGCGTTCAGCACGCGGACACAACCGGCCGCGTCAGCGAGCGTCGCGCCGGCGATGTACCGCGACGCGAACAGCTGCACCACCGGCTTCGGTACCGCCGGAAGCAGACGGACGATCGCCTTGTCGACGAGCACTAGCGCTCGCGCATGAAGCCCTGGCGCGCCGCGCTGACGAGCGCGACCGCCTCGGGGAAGAGCACGCGCATCGCGTCGCGGAGCGCGACCGCCTGCTCGTCGACGCCGCCCTGCGCCTGGATCTGCGCGAGCGCGGCCGACGTGAGCTCCACCGCAGTGTTGAGCGTGAGCGTCGCGAACTGCTCGCGCTGCGCCTCCTGGACGTGCTCGGCCTGCGCCTCCGCGAACTCGCGCAGGCTGCGCATCAGGTCCTCGGGATCGCCGCCGAAGGGAAAGCCACCTTCCATGCAATCCACTCTAGGTGAGCGGCGTCAGGTGCCGCGCCACCACCTGCTCGGCGAGCGCCTCGACGGACGGGAAGGACTGCTCGACCGCCGCGACGAGGCCGGCGCCGAGGCGCGCGCCGATCGTGTCGATGTACTCGTTCGAGGCCAGGCGTGGCAGGCTCGGCTCCACTCCCGCGAGCTCCTCGACCACCTCGCACAGTGCCGCCAGCGAGGCGGCCTCGTGCACCGCCCGGCGGCTCGCGATCGGCTCGCCGTCCTCGCCGAGCGCCAGCCAGGCGCCGGACTCGAACGCGCAGAGGTACACGCGCGTGCGGTCGAGCAGCTCGGCGGCGAGCACCCCGCTCACGGGCTCGAGCGCCTGCGCCACCTGTGCGATCCGCTCGAGGTCGTCGGCCAGTGCCATCATGCGCAGTGTGGCCGAAGTCTCCGCGCGCGAGCTCTTCGCACCGCTCGGGCCGACGTACGACCGGTACGCGCGGCTCCTCTCGTTCGGGCAGGACCCGCGCTGGCGTCGGTTCCTCGTCTCGCGCATCCCCGCGACCGCGGCTCGGCTCGTCGACGTCGCCACCGGCACCGCCGCGGTCGCGATCGAGCTCACGCGCGCCGTTCCCGGCCGCACCGTCATCGGAATCGACCAGAGCCCGGAGATGCTCGCCGCCGGGCGCGCGCGCGTCGAGGCCGCAGGGCTCGCCGGCCGGATCGAGCTGCGCGAGGGCCGCGCCGAGTCGCTCCCGCTCGACGACGCCGAATTCGACGCGCTCACCTTCACGTACCTCCTGCGCTACGTCGACGACCCTGTTGCGACGATGCGCGAGCTCGCGCGCGTCGTGCGTCCCGGCGGCGTGATCGCAATGCAGGAGTTCGGGCTTCCGCGCGGCGTCTGGCGGCCGCTGTGGGAGTTGTACGTGCGCGTCGGCCTCCCGCTCGCCGGCGCCGTCGTCTCGCCGGGATGGCACGAGGTCGGTGGCTTCCTCGGGCCGAGCATCCGCAACTTCCACACCGGCGTTTCGGTCGAGGACGTGTGGCGCGAGGCGGGCATCGCCGACGTCCGGGCGCGCAGGCTCAGCCTCGGCGGCGGGCTCGTCGTCTGGGGCGTGCGGCCGTGAGCGCGGACGTCCGGCCCGCGTTCTACGCGCTCCGGTCCGGCGGCTGGCGCGACTACGTGACGCTGCTGCACCCGCCGTACACGCTCTGGCATCTCTCCTACGCGGCGATGGGCGCCGCCGTCGCACCCCGCATGCACTGGGGCATCCTCGGCTGGACCGTGCTCGCGTTCCTGCTCGCGATGGGCATCGGAGCGCACGCCCTCGACGAGATGAAGAGCCGGCCGCTGCAGACGCGCATCCCTGACCGCATGCTCGTCTTCCTGGCGGCATGGTCGATCGCCGGTGCATGCGTCATCGGCGTCCACGTCGCGATCGGGACGACGTGGTGGCTGCTCGCGTTCATCGTCTTCGGCGCGGCGATCGTCGTCGCGTACAACCTCGAGCTCGTCGGCGGGCTCGTGCACACGCCGTTCTGGTTCGCGTTCGCGTGGGGCGCGTTCCCGGCGCTGACGGCGTACTTCGCGTCGGCGCGCACGATCCGCGCCGAGGCCGTCCTCGTTGCGGCGTTCGCATTCGTCACGAGCATGGCGCAGCAGCGCCTGTCGGTGGACGTCCGGCACGCGCGCCGCGTGGCCGGAGACATGTCGCAGGCCCGCACCGCGGAGGCCGCGCTGCAGCTCCTCGCGCTCGCGATGCCGCTGATCGCAGGAGGAATCCTGCTCTCCCGGTGGCATTACTAGGATGCAGCGATGTCCCTGACGACCGGCTTCGACATCGGCTTTGCGGTCGCCGCCGGAATCGCCGCTCTCGCGCTCGCCGGCGCGGCCTTGCGGTTCCTCCCGCGCTGGGCGCTCGTCTTCCTCGGCCTCGTCGTCACCGGCGGTGCCGCCGTGGGCTGGGTCGAGTACGCGCTCCAACACCGTCATCCGCGGGAGCTGCTCGTCGCCGCCGGCGGGCTGACCGCGTCGGCGCTCGCCTGCGGCGCCTCCCTCGCCGTCGCGTGGTCGCTCGCGCGCGCGGCCGACACCGAAGCGCACATCGCAGCCGCGCAGGCGCGGCTGCTCGAGCTCGTCGAGCAGGAGGCAGCCGAGCGCGCCGCCGAGCTCGAGCGCACGCTCGCGCGTGCGCGCGCCGACTCGATCTCGTTGCTCGCGGAGGAGGAGCGCCGCATCGCCGAGGAGCGCCGCACGACCTTCGCCGATCGCGAGCGCGAGCTGATCGGGTCGCTCACACAGGCCTTGACGGAGACCCAGACGCAGGTGTCGCAGCGCCTCGTCGACTGGAAGAAGGATCTCGACCGCGCCGCCGAGTCGACGAAGGAGCGCCTCGCCGAGCTTGCCGAGCGCCAGAAGCAGCTGCTCACCGACGCCGGCGCGCGCCTCGACGCCGATGCCGAGCGGCTCGCGGCCGAGAGCGAGACGCAGCGCGAGACGCTCGCGCGGCTGCGTACCGATCTGGACAAGGCCCTCGAGGACATGCTTGCGACCGCGCGCAGCGAGGTGGAGGGCGAGGCCGGCGAGCGCCGCCGCGCGCTGCACGAGCTCGAGGAGCGGATGCGCCGCCGCGAGAAGGAGCTGATGGAGCGCATCGAGCGCGAGGAGGTCGACGCGGCGCAGCGGATCCGGTCCGGGTTCGAGGACGTTCAGCGCAGGCAGATCGAGCAGGTCGCGCGAACGGTCGAGCGCGCGACGGCCGGTTACGCGGACGAGGCGACGCAGCAGTTCGCAGCGCTGATCAAGTCGAACCGCGAAGACGCTGCACGGCGTCTCGCGCGCGAGCTCGACCGCGCGGTCGAGACGTTCGCGCGCGAGGCAGAGGTCGTGCTCGCAGAGCGCCTCGCGCACGTCGGCGACGCGGGAGCGCAACGGCTCGAGAAGCGTCTCGCCGACGCGGCGAAGTCGCTCGAGCGCCAGCGCGACGAGTGGATGTCGGCGCTCGACGGCCGCATCGGCGAGCTCGAGCAGGACGTTCGCCGCCGGCTCGAGGAGCTCGGTGCGGATGCGGATGCCGAGCGCGCCGTGCTCGAGGCCCGTTTCCAGGAACTTCTTCGCCGTGCCACAGCGACAACCTGAACGGTTCCCTTACAAACTTCAGGCTAGAGGGTTCGTCCAAGAGGGCACGAACTTTTTTGCCGATGAGTGAGACGACCGAGATACTGGAGCCGGAGACGAGCGAGCGCTCGAAGGTCGAGAGCTGGCGCCTCCATGTGCTCATGGAGGCCGGCTACCCGCTCCACGACGCCGAGCGGCTGGCCGCGAGCGAGGCCGACCTGCACGTCGCGGTCGAGCTCGTCAAGAGCGGCTGCGCGCACGCGACGGCCGCCGAGATCTTGCTGTAACACCCGCGGCGATACGCTGCGGGCGTGGCCAAGGTCGAGGCACTGCCGTATGACGACAAGACCGTCTACTCGGTCGCCGCGTTCAACCGCGGGGTCGCGCAGTGGCTCGGACGGCTGCCGACGGTCTGGATCGAGGGCGAGGTCACGGAGCTCCGGCGCCACGACCGCTGGGCGAGCGTCTTCTTCACGCTGAAGGATCCCGCCGACGGTTCGTGCCTCGGCGTGACGATGCCGCGCGGCCAGTTCGACGGCCTCCGCCTCGACCTCGCCGACGGCGAGCGCGTGCACGTGTACGGGCGGCCCGAGCTGTTCGAGAAGCGCGGCGACTTCCGGTTGCGCGCGCTCACGATCGAGCGCTTCGGCATCGGCGCGCACCTCGCGGCGCTCGAGCGGCTGAAGACGAAGCTCGCAGGCGAGGGTCTCTTCGCCGCGGAGCGGAAGCGGCCGCTGCCGTTCCTGCCGCGCTGCATCGGGCTCGTCACCGGGAACGACGCAGCCGCGAAGCGCGACGTGCTGACGACGATTCAGACGCGCTTCCCGCCCGCGCACGTGCTCGTCGCCGAGACGTACGTGCAGGGACCGCGAGCCGCGCTCGAGATCGTCGACGCGCTGCGCGCTCTCTGTGACCGCGACGACGTCGACGTCATCGTGCTCACGCGCGGCGGCGGCAGCTTCGAGGATCTCCTCCCGTTCAGCGACGAGCGGCTCGTGCGCGCCGTGGCGTCGTGTCGCGTACCCGTCGTGTCGGCCGTCGGGCACGAGCAGGACACGCCGCTGTGCGATCTCGCCGCCGACGTGCGCGCCTCCACGCCCACCGCTGCGGGCAAGCTCGTCGTCCCCGAGCTCTCGGTTGTCGTCGCCGGGCTCGACCGCGCGCGCGCGTCGCTCGCGCGAACGGTCAAGCTCGCATTCGCGCGCGAGGCACAGTCGCTCGCGCACGCGCTCGCCCGGCTCCGCGCCGCGCCGCGGCTCGCGCTCGAGCGCGAGTCGCGCCGCATCGAGCAGGCACGGGAGCGGCTGCGCCGCGCGCCGGCGCTCGCGGTCGAGCGGAAGCTGGCGGCGCTCGAGTCGTCGGCCGGCAAGCTGCGTGTGTTGTCACCGATGAAAACACTGGAGCGAGGCTACGCGATCGTCCGGACGGAGTCGCACGTCATCCGCTCGGCAGCCGACGTCTCGCCGGGCGTGCGCGTCGAGGTGGCGCTGGCCGAAGGCGGCTTCGGCGCCCGCGTCGAGGACACGCATGGCTGACCCGGCGACCTTCGAGGAGGCGCAGGCGGAGCTGGAGCAGATCGTCGCGCGGCTCGAGCAGGGCCAGGCCTCACTGGACGAGGCGCTCGCGCTGTGGGAGCGCGGCGAAACGCTCTACGCGTTCTGCCGCGCGAAGCTCGACGCCGCCGAGGGCAAGGTGGAGGAGCTAGCCCGCCGCGTCGAGCAGGCGCGCCCCTAACTCCTCGAGGTCCCGCTGTGCCCGCGCCGGATCGCCGGAGAGCGGAACGGTCTCGACCCCGTCGAGCGGCGCGTCGACGATCCCGCCGAACACGACGCAGCGAACGCCGGCGGCGCGGCAGCGGCGTGCGACCTCGAACGCGACCTTTCCCTCGCCTGTCGTCGCGTCGACGCGGCCCTCGCCGGTGACGACAAGCGCGTACGGCGACGGGTCGAAGCCGACGAGGTCGAGCACGGTCGCCGCGCCGGGAACGAGCTCGGCCCCGAGGGACGCGAGCGCTGCGCCGAGTCCGCCGGCTGCGCCGGAGCCGGGAAGATGCGCATACGGCGCAAGACGTTCGTCCGCGCGGAAGCGCGCCTCGAGCTGCGCCACTTGCTGCGGCGTCGCGCCCTTTTGCGGGCCGTAGAGGCGCGGCGCGTCGTACAGCGTCGTCCGCACGTCGCAGAGGACGGTCGTCGGCGGAAGCGCGTCGACGATCTCGAGCATCCCCGCGCCCGCGTCCATGTTCGCGGTGCCGCCGAGCCCGACGAGCAGCCGGTCGGCATCGAGCGACGCCAGGAGCTCCCCGAACGGGCGGCTCGTCGTGAACGGATCGAGGTGCGCGGAATCGAACGGGATGACCGACGCGGCCTCGATGACGCCGGGGAGGACGTCCGCCGTTCCCTCTCCCCCGTCCGCGAGCGGGAGCCGGTCGCAGTCGCCGAGTCCGCGGGCGAGCGCCGCCGCTGCGTCGCGGGCCGAGAGGACGCCTTTGAGGCTAGCGGGACACGCCAGCGCTCGCGCGCTCGGCACTGTCGCCCTTCTCGTCGCCCGCGGGCATCTCCGTCTGCGCCGCCGACGGCATCACCTTGAGCATTGCGACCGACAGGCCCTCGCGCGCAAGGAAGATGAGCCCGACGCCGATGCCGACCGACGCCTCGATCGCCTGCAAGCCGAACCCATAGGCGACGCCCGTCGCGTACGCGACGCCGTAGCTCGCAGACAGCGGCGCCGCGATCGCCAGCTGCACGGCGCCGACGTTGCCCGGCCAGAACGGGAAGATCGTGACGACGTTCATGACGAGCAGGACGACGCCCGCGGCGGGAAGCGGCGCGTGGATGTGGAACGCGCGCATCGCGGTCCAGACCGCAAGCAGCTGGCACACCCAGCCGGCGATCTGGAAGGAGATCGCGAGCGCCATCCCGAGCGGGGAGCGCATCACCCCGAGCCCCTCCCGCGCCATCGCCAGGACGCGGCGGACCGCGCCGACGCCGTCGAGCCGGCTGCCGTGGTGGGTGCGGGCGCTCACGATCGTGAACGTGAAGAGGCCGACGCCGATGGCGACGACGGCGATGAGGATGCTGATCGCCCACGCCGGCACCTTCGCGGTGAGGAGCACGTACAGGATGAGCAGCATCACGGGGACGATGTCGAAGACGCGATGCGCGAGGACCGTGCCGACGAGCGTCGCCCACAGCCCTTTCCGGCGCGGCAGCTTGCGCACGAGCACGGCGACGCGCGCGAGCTCGCCGATCCGTCCGGGAAGCACCGCGTTCGCGAAAAGCCCGACCGAGAACGCCGAGAAGACGGTCATCGGCCTCGGATGCGGCGGTGGCATGGCCGAGCGGATGACGGTCGTCCACGCGAGCGCGCGCACGACCACGGAGAGCAAGTTGAACGCAATCGCGACGACGACCCATTGCCAGACGACCGACGTGAACGCATTGCCGATCGCGTGGAAGCTCGGGCCGCGCCAGATGAAGAGGGCCGCGACGGCGGTGAAGAAGACGAGGATGAGCGCGCTGCGGCCGAGGAGCGAGCTCGGCAAACGAAGTCGTTTCACGCCGCAGCGGCCTCGTAGATTTCGACGAGGCGGCGCGCGATCGCGTCCCACGCATAGCGCTGCTGCATCAGCTCGCGTCCGGCCGCGCCCATCGCCTGGCGGCGCGGCTCGTCCCCGAGCAGCCCGACGACTGCGTGCGTCAGCGCGTGCTCGTCCCCGGGCGGGAACGCGACCGAGATCTCCGGCGTCATCACATCACGGTATCCAGAGATGTCGGACGCGACGACAGGAGTCGCGCACGCGAGCGCGCGCGTGAGCACCATCCCGAAGCTCTCGCCGCCGAGGGAGGGCGCAACGAGGACCTTGGCCGAGAGCAGCTCCGCCGAGAAGCGCTCCTGGTCGAGGAAGCCGAGCACCTCGATGCCGTCGTCCGAGATGCCGAGCCGGCGCATGAGCAGGCGCACACGCAGCGGGTCGGCGCCGATCACGTGCAGCTCGACGCCGGTGCGGCGGCGGATCTCCGGGAACGCGCGCAGCATCACGTGCAGCCCCTTCCGCTGCTCGTGGCGTCCCGCGAAGACGATGCGGTGCTCGCGGCCGCCGGGATCGGCGGCGGGCGGGATGAGGACGCCGTTCGGCACGATCTCGTAGTCGCCGGGGAGCCAGCGCTGCGCCGAGGTGCGCGCCATCTCGGAGACGGCGATGCGCCGGTCGAGGCGATCGGCGAGGAAGCCCCACGTGGGCTTGGCGATGCGCATCCAGCCGAGGTCGCCGCTCGCGTGGAACGTCCCGACCATCGGCCCGGTGAAGGTCGCGAGCGCGGCGATGCACGGCGTCGGCGTCATCGGCTCGTGCAGGTGGAGGATGTCGAACTGCTCACGCGCGAGGGCCTCGCGAATGCGAAACAGCGAGCGAGGGCTGAGGATGATGTTCGGGAGCGAGCCGTTCGCGGGGACGATGACCGAGCGGCCGATCGGGATGACGTCGGGCGGCGGCGGCCCGTCGCGCCCGTGGCGCGGGTGCAGCGTCCGCGTGAACTGCCCGGGTGGGTCGTTGCCCATGATCGTCTTCACCTCGCAGCCGATGCGTCGGAGCGCCTCGGACTGGAGCTCCGCGTGCTCGACGACGGCGCCCCAGAACGACCACGAGTACGGCACGACGATGCCCACCTTCACGTGGCTGATTATCGTCGGTCGGCAGTGCGCCTCCGCTCGCCACATGACAGTGAGATCCTGCGGCTCGCGCTGCCGGCCCTCGGCGCGCTCGCGGCGGAGCCGCTCTACGTGCTCGCGGACACCGCGATCGTCGGCCATCTGGGCCGGCCGCAGATCGCCGCGCTCGGCCTGGCGGGGACAGTCCTGTCGGGCACGTTCACCATCTTCAACTTCCTCACGTACGGGACGACGGCGGTCGTGGCGCGGGCGACCGGAGCGGGGCAGCACGAGCGCGCAGCACGGCTCGCGGCGCAGGCGCTGTGGGCGTCGCTTGCGATCGGGCTGACGCTGCTCGTCCTCTGCGAGGCGGCGGGCGCGCCGCTCCTGCGCGCGCTCGGCGGCCACGGGCAGTCGGGCCACGACGCGCTCGTGTACTTCCGCATCGC
>DASXLN010000180.1:0-13563 GCA_036496165.1 Gaiellaceae bacterium
CGCGAAGGTGTCAGAGGCGCGCGCGGTCGTCGAGGAGCTCGTCGAGCTCGTCGAGAGCGGCCAGGAGGTGGGCGCCGGAACGATCGACTCGATCCTCAACGCGATCGACCAGGCGGAGGACGTCCGCGACATCTTCGAGGACGTGATCTGGTCGCACCGCGGAAAGCGGATCACGCCGAAGACGGTGACGCAGAAGCAGTACGTCGACGCGATCCGGCAGTCGACGCTGACGTTCGGGATCGGCCCCGCCGGGACCGGCAAGACGTACCTCGCCGTCGCACTCGCCGTCTCCGCCCTGTCCGAACGGCAGGTCGGGCGGATCATCCTCACGCGGCCGGCGGTCGAGGCGGGCGAGCGGCTCGGCTTCCTGCCGGGCGACGTCGCGGCGAAGGTCGACCCATACATGCGTCCGCTCTTCGACGCGCTCTACGACACGATGGACCCCGAGCGCTTGAACACGTTCCTCGAGCGCCAGACGATTGAGGTCGCGCCCCTGGCGTTCATGCGTGGAAGAACTCTTAATGACAGCTTCATCATCCTCGACGAGGCGCAGAACACCTCGCCCGAGCAGATGCAGATGTTCCTGACGCGGCTCGGCTTCGGCTCGAAGGTCGTCGTCACCGGCGACGTCACGCAGGTCGACCTCCCGCGCGAGCAGGCGTCCGGTCTCATCCAGGTGCAGGACATCCTCGGCTCCATCGACGGCATCTCCTTCGTGCACTTCGGGCACCAGGACGTCGTGCGGCACAAGCTCGTGCAGCGGATCGTCGAGGCGTACAAGCGCCACTCGGAGGAGACCGGGACAGCCCGGCGACGGTGATCGAGGTCGAGGTCGACAACCGCTCGGGCGTCGCCGTCGACGCGGACGGAGCGGTGGAGCTCGTGCGGCGTGTCCTCGCCGCGGAAGGCGTGGACTCGGGCGAGCTCGGTCTCGCGTTCGTCTCACCGGAGGAGAGCCGCACGCTGAAGCGCGAGCACCTCGGCGTCGACGAGGCGACGGACGCGCTCGCGTTCCCGGTGGACGGCCTCGAAACGCTGCCCGACGGGCTTCCGCGGCAGCTCGGCGACGTCGTCGTCTGCCCCGAGGTCGTCGGGAACGAGTGGCGCGCGCCGATCGTGCACGCGGTGCTCCATCTCGTCGGCTACGACCACGGCGACGAGATGGAGACGCGGGAGGCGTTGCACCGGTGACCGTGACGACGCCGCCGCCGCGCGAGCGTGCACCGCAGTCGCCTCCGCCGGCGCCCGGTGGCGCGCCGACGCTGCTCGACAGCTTCAACTACGCGTTCGAGGGCGTCATCCACGTCCTCCGCACGCAGCGGAACCTTCGCATCCACTTCGGGATCGCGGTCGTCGTTCTCGCAGCCGCCGCGGCGCTCGGCGTGGGGCGGGACGATCTCATCCTCCTCCTGATGGCGATCGCGTTCGTGCTCGTCGCCGAGATGGTGAACTCGGCGATCGAAGGCGCAATCGACGTGTCGACGACGTCCTTCGACCCGAATGCGAAGCTCGCGAAGGACATCGCCGCGGGCGCGGTGCTCATCGCCTCGGTCACTGCGATCGCCGTCGGCTACCTCGTTTTCGCGCACGCGGTCGCGCATCGCACCGCGCGCGTCCTCGACCGCGTCCGTGACGCGCCGGCGGAGATCACGCTCGTCGCGCTCGTGCTGGTCATCCTCGTCGTCATCGGGACGAAGGCGCTGACGCGCAGCGGAACGCCGCTGCGCGGCGGGCTCCCGTCCGGGCATGCAGGCGTCGCGTTCGCAGGCTGGATGGCGGCGACGTACGTCGCCGACGACCACCACCGCTTCCTCATCTCGTCCCTGACGTTCGTGATGGCGCTCCTCGTCGCGCAGACGCGCGTCGAGGCCGGCGTGCACTCCCGCCTGGAGGTGCTCTACGGCGGCGCGCTCGGCGCGCTCGTCACCCTCGTCGTCTTCCAGGTGCTGACGTGACCGGCTCCGAGCTCGTCGAACGTGCGGACGCCGCGGCGGCGCAAGCGTACGCGCCGTACTCGCAATACCTCGTCGGCGCGTCGGTGCTGACGGCCGACGGCCGCGTCTTCGACGGCGTCAACGTCGAGAACGCCGCATACCCGCTCGGCGTCTGCGCCGAGAAATCGGCGATCGTCGCGGCAGCCACGACGGGAGTCCGGCCCGGCGAGATTGCGGCCATCGGGATCACCGCCTCGCCGTGCGGCGGCTGCCGGCAGTGGCTCCACGAGTGGCGCATCCCGCTCGTCGCGTTCCGGCGCGCCGACGGCACGCTCGCGGAATACACCGCTGACGAGCTTCTGCCCGACACATGGGACCTCCCGGAATGAGATCGGGCTTCGTCGCCGTCGCCGGCCGGCCGAACGTCGGTAAGTCGACGCTCGTGAACGCCCTCTGCGGCGGCAAGGTCGCGATCGTCTCCGACAAGCCGCAGACGACGCGCCGGCGCATATTCGGCATCGCGAACGGCGACGACTACCAGCTCGTGCTCGCCGACCTGCCCGGCTTCCAGCGTCCGCGCGACGCACTGACCGAGCGCATGCAGCACACGGTCGACGCGTCGTTCGAGGACGTCGAGGGGGTGGTGTTCGTCCTCTCCGCGCGCGAGCGCATCGGCGCGGGCGACCGCTTCATCGCCTCGCGCGTCTTCGCACTCGACGTGCCGGTCGTCATCGCGCTGAACAAGGTCGACCGGCTGAAGCCCGGACACATCGCCGAGCAGATGAACGCAGCCGCGCGGCTCGGCAACTTCCACGCGCTCCACCCGGTGAGCGCGAAGACCGGCGACGGGATCCCGGCGTTGCGCGACGAACTCGTCGCGTTGCTTCCGGAAGGCCCGCTCTACTTCCCGCTCGAGCAGCGCACGGACCTGTCCGTCGAGGCGCAGGTCGCGGAGCTCGTCCGCGAGAAGGCGCTCTGGCTGACCCGCGACGAGATTCCGCACGCGATCTCCGTCGAGGTGGACGAGATGGGGGAGAAGGTCGTCCGCGCGTTCGTCCTCGTCGAGACGGAGTCGCAGAAGCAGATCGTCGTCGGCAAGGGCGGCTCCATCGTGAAGGACATCGGCACACGTGCGCGGCCCGAGATCGAGGCGCTGCTCGGGCATCCGGTCTTCCTCGAGCTCGTCGTCAAGGTGCGGCCGCGCTGGCGCCGCGACGAAGCGACGCTCGACCGCCTCGGCGTCTAGCTACAGCTCAACCCGAGCCACGTCTTGAGCGCGGCGACGCGCGTCGCGGTCTGCGCGAGGTCGGCACGGATCGCGGCGCTCCCCTTCGCGTCGCGCAGGAGTTGCGCATAGCCGAGCTCCGCGGGGCCTTCGTGCGAGTACAGCAGCAGGTCGACGCCGGCGGCGATCGCTCTCCCGGGAACGTCGGGGAGGCCGCGCAGCGCCGGTGTGTCGAGTGCGTCCGTGACGACGACGCGATCGAAGCCGAGCGTGCCTCGCAGCAGGTCGGTGACGATCGGCCGGGAGAAGAGCGCCGGCACCCCGGTCGGGTCGAGTGCGGGATACGACGCACTCGCCACCATCACGAGTCTCGCGCCCGCCGCGATGCCCGCCTGGAAGGGGAGCAGGCGCGCCGTGAGGAATGCCCGGCTCCGGCCGATCGTGACGCGACGGTCGTCGGTGCTCACGACGGCGCTCCCGAGCCCGGGGAAGTGCTTCAGCGTCGCGGCCACGCCCGCATGCTGGGGCCCATCCGTGAATGCGGCGACGAGCGGCCCGACGCGCGCGGGATCGCTTCCGAACGAGCGCGTGCCGAGGAAGGTCCGCGGCGTCGAGATGGTGTCGGCCACCGGTGCGAAGTCGATGCGGATGCCGCCCGACTCGAGGCCGAGCGCGGCGGCAGCCGCCTGCTGTCGCGCGACGGTCGCCGTCGTCATGTGCGCAGCGGCGAGGGTTGGTGCGTCCCACGGAAGCCGGCGAACGGAGCCGCCCTCCTGGTCGACGCCGACGAGCAGCGGACTGCCGTGGACGCACGCGGCCGCCTGGACCTGCCGGACTGCGGCCGCGGTCGCCGCTTGGCTCGTCCAGCCGTTGCCGAGCAGGATGATGCCGCCGACCTGGCCCGCGCTCACGCGGGCGAGGAACGCCGAAGTCGGCGGCGCCCAGAGCGGCGAGACGATTGCCTGGCCCGCCGGCGACGCGGCCGCCGGCGCGGCGAGGATCGCCGCGGCCCCGAGGACGACGCTACGCGCGAGCCAGCGTCGGTGCCGCAGAGCCGGCGAGGCGGTCTCCCGTCTCGGGATCGAAGTAGTGGAACCGGGAGACGTCGACCGCGAGCCGCAGCGGCGAGCCGGGGCGCGCCGAGGTCTGGGGGTCGACGCGCGCCGTGAAATGCGTGCGCGCCTCGCCGAGGATGACTTCCTCTTCGTCCGCCTCGCGCGCGCCGCTGACGTCAACCGGCGCGACGTCGACGGGGAAGATGACGTGCGTCTCCGCCCCGAGCTCCTCGACCACCTCGACGACGACGTCGACCTGGGGGAGTGACGCGTCGGAGAACGCGGCGTCCTCGAACGCCTCCGGACGGATGCCGACGACGACGCGTCCGCGGTAGGGCACCTGCACGGGGAAGGCGTACCCGGCGAAGGAGAGCATTCCGTCGGCGATCTCGGCCTCGGCGAGGTTCATCGCCGGCGAACCGATGAACGCGGCCACGAAGAGGTTGCTCGGGCGGGCGTACAGCGCCTGCGGCGTGTCGACCTGCTGGACCTTGCCGTCGCGGAGAACGGCGACGCGCTGGCCGAGCGTCATTGCCTCGACCTGGTCGTGCGTCACGTAGATCGTCGTCGTGCGCAGCCGTGAATGGAGGCTCGCGAGCGAGGCGCGCATGCTCACGCGCAGCTTCGCGTCGAGGTTGGAGAGCGGCTCGTCCATGAGGAACGCCTTCGGCTCGCGAACGATCGCGCGGCCCATGGCGACGCGCTGGCGCTGCCCGCCGGAGAGCGCCGCCGGCTTGCGGTCGAGCATCTCCTCGAGCCCCAGGAGCTTCGCCACCTCCGTCACGCGGCGCTCCGCCTCCTGCTTCGGCGTCTTCCGCACCTTGAGGCCGTAGCCGAGGTTGTCGCGCACGCTCATGTGCGGATAGAGCGCGTAGCTCTGGAAGACCATTGCCACGTCTCGTGCCCGCGGAGGGAAGTCGGTCACGTCGCGGCCGTCGATCGTGATCGTCCCGTCGGTGGCGTCCTCCAGGCCCGCGATCATGCGCAGGAGCGTGGACTTTCCGCAGCCCGACGGCCCGACGAGGACGAGGAACTCACCGCTTGCGATCTCGAGCGAGACGTCGTCGACCGCGACGACACCCGCGCCGAAAACCTTGCTGACCCCTTCGAGCACGATCCCGGCCACGTCGATGCAGTCTATACCGCGTCTCCGGCCGGAACGCAATGGCATTGACCAATTTTGCGAGGCTGGGCTATAGTCCGCCGGCGATGAGCGCGCAGAAGGTGACGAAGCAGAGCCACACGCGCCAGCAGGTCCTCGACCTCATCCACCAGCTCGGCGTCGGCACCGCGATCCCATCGGAGCGGCAGCTGAGCGCCGACTTCGGCGTGTCCCGGCTCACCGTCCGCGCCGCCCTCGACGACCTCGCGCGCGAGGGCTACCTCGTCCGCCGGCGGGGGAGCGGGACGTACGTCCAGCAGCCGAAGATCTCGCAGGAGCTGACCATCACCTCCTTCAGCGAGGACATGCGCCGCCGCGGGATGGCGCCCGGCAGCCGGACGCTGTCGATGGAGACGATCCTCGCGGGCGCCCGCCTCGGGCGGTTCCTCCAGGTCTCTCCATCCGAGCAAATCCTCGTGATCAAGCGGTTGCGGCTCGCCGACGGGGAGTCGATGGCGATCGAGACGCTGCACCTGCCGCAGGGGCTCGTCCCCGGTCTGACGGCCAAGGATCTGTCCGGCTCGTTCTACGAGCTCCTGCAGGCGCGGTATGGGATCCACATCGCCTACGGCACCCAGGCGATCGAGCCGACGGTGACGAACGAGGAGGAGTCGGCGGCGCTCGGCGTCCCGCTTCACTCGCCGGCGTTCCTCTTCGAGCGGACGAGCCTCGACGAGCAGGGACGCACCGTCGAGTTCGTCCATTCGGTGTACCGGGGCGACCGCTACCGCATCGTCACCGAGCTGCACCGGCCGCAAGGCTGACCGATATTACGAAAGGGTTGACACGGTTGGTCCAGTGTGCCAAGGTTCGGCCGTGGCCAACTGGTATAGACCAATCGGCGCTCTGACGGGCCACACCGCGAAGGGCGTCGACGGCTCGAGGAGACTTGCATGAGAGTACGGGTTGTCGTGGCGGCCGCTCTCGCCGTCGCGTTTGCGGTCGTGGCGACGACCGCCGGCGCATCGACCGGACGAGCGCAGGCCAACAAGCTGACGGTCTGGTTGCAGGTCGACGCACAGTCCGGTTGGCCGGACGTCGTCGCAGCTGCGAACCAGCAGTTCCAGTCCGATCACCCAGGCTGGACGGTTGACGTCCAGTATCAGAACTGGGGTGACCATCTTCAGAAGTTCGATGCGACGCTCGCCGGCGGCAATACGCCCGACGTCATCGAGCTCGGCAACACGGAGATGACGAAGTACATGGCGGCGGGCGCGTTCGCCGACATCTCGCAGTACAAGTCGACATTCGCCAACTCGTCCAACTGGCTTCAGGGTCTGGCGAAGTCCGGCATGTACGGCGGCAAGCTCTACGGCGTTCCCTACTACGCGGGCTCGCGCGTCGTCACGTATCGCACCGACGCGTTCGCGAAGGCCGGCATCAAGTCGGCTCCGACGAGCCTCGCGCAGTTCACGTCCGACGCCGCGAAGCTCGCGGCGGCGAACAAGAGCGTCCAGGGCTTCTCGCCGGTCTACATCCCGGGTACCGACTGGTACTTCGCGATGAGCTTCGTCTACGACTTCGGCGGAACGATCGCGTACACCCATGCGCACAAGTGGGTGGGCGGGCTCGACTCCAAGCAGTCGATCGCAGGACTGACCGCCTTCAAGAACTTCTGGGCCAAGGTGTCGAAGGCGAGCACGACGTCGAACGAGGCGAATCCCGCTCCGTACGACATCTTCTCGCAGGGCGGCGCCGGCGCGATCATCGGCCCGGGCTGGTTCAGCTGCTGCACCGGGACGAAGTACAAGGCCGTGACCGCGCAGTTCGTCATGCCGAGTCACGTCGCCGGCAAGAGCATGCCGGGCTTCCTCGGCGGCTCCGACCTGGCAGTTCCGGCTCCGAGCCCGAACAAGGCGCTCGCGGCCGACTGGATCAAGGACTTCACGAGCACGAGCGCCGAGAAGTCCCTCCAGGCGAAGGGCAACATCCCGAACGCGACGAGCCTCCTGGGCACGAGCGTGAACGAGCGGGCCGCGGCCCGGAGCTGGTTCGTTCCCGCCGCCAAGCACTGGGTGGACGTCGAGAACGGGAATATCCTTCGCACGATGCTGACGGAGATCGTCAGTGGGAAGTTCACGGTCGCACAGGCCGCGACGATCGCGAGCGACAACATCGCCGCGACGCTGAACCAGTCGTAGCTCGGACGCAGGCCGACTGAACGAGATGGCGAGCGCCGCCGAGACCGTACCGAGGTCTCGGCGGCGTTCTTTTTCGTGGCGCCGGTTCGCTCGCGGCGCCGTCCCGTACGCGCTGATCCTCCCGGTCGTCTCCGTCCTCGGCGCGATCCTCGGCTATCCGATCTACAGCCTCGTGCGGCTCTCGCTGCAGCAGTACGGGTTGTTCGAGCTGATCCAGCACAAGGGCAAGTACATCGGGCTGCACAACTTCGGGCTCGTGCTCCACGACCCGATCTTCTGGCACACCGTCGTGCGGACGATCGTGTTCACGATTGCGAACGTCGGCCTGACGATGGTGCTCGGGACGTTCGTCGCGCTCCTGCTCGTGCGCGTCAGCACCTGGGTGCGCTTGCTGCTCACCGGAGGCCTCGTGCTCGTGTGGGCGATGCCGCCCGTGGTCGCGGTCCAGGTCTGGAACTGGATCACGAACTATCAGAACGGCATCCTCAACTACGTCCTGACGGAGCTGCACGTCGGCAACTACTTCCAGCACGACTGGTACGCGACGACGTTCTCGCAGCTCGGCATCGTCACCGTTCTCATCGTCTGGGGCGCGCTGCCGTTCGTCGTCATCACGGTCTACGCGGCGCTGTCGCAGGTCCCCGGCGAGCTCGTCGAGGCGGCGGAGATCGACGGCGCGCGTCCGTGGCAGGTCTTCCTCGACGTGACGATGCCGGTCATCCGCCCGGTGCTCCTGATCCTGACGAGCCTCTCCATCCTCTGGGACTTCGGCGTCTTCACGCAGCCGTACCTGCTGATCGGGCAGCCGGCGATCCATCCGAGCAACTACCTGATGGCGATCTACCTCTTCGAGGAGGGCTACTTCAAGAACGACTACGGCCGCGGCGCGGCGATCTCGCTGCTCATGCTCGTCATCGTCGCCGCAATGAGCGTCGTGTACGTCCGGAAGATGGTGCGGATCGGAGAGACGGAGTGAGCCGGCGCACCTCCGGCCGCACGGTCTGGAACACGGTCGGCGTCGCCCTGTTCGTGATCATGGTGTTCCCGATCTTCTGGATGGTCTCGACGGCGTTCAAGCCGGACGACGAGATCAACAGCCGGACGCCGACATGGTTCTCGCTCCATCCGACGCTGTCGCACTTCGGCACCGCGATCCACAAGCCGTTCTTCTGGGTGGACGTGAAGAACAGCGTCATCGTCGTGCTCGTCGTCGTCGCGGTCGCGATGGTGCTGTCACTCCTCGCTGCGGTCGCGCTCGCGAAATACCGATTCACGGGACGGCGCCTCTTCATCATCCTGATGATCGGGATCCAGATGCTCCCGGGAGTCGGGCTCGTCATCCCGCTCTACGTCGTGCTCGCCCGCTACCACCAGGTGAACACGCTGACCGGCGTGATCATCACGTACCTGACGTTCGCGCTCCCGTTCTCGGTGTGGACGCTGCGCGGCTTCGTGCTCGGGATCCCGAAAGACCTCGAGGAGGCGGCGATGGTCGACGGCAGCAGCCGGCTCGGCGCATTCCTGCGGATCCTGCTCCCGCTCGTCGCGCCCGGTCTCGTGGCGACGTCCGTGTTCGCGTTCATCACGAGCTGGAACGAGTACATCTTCGCCCGCATCCTGTTGAACGACCAGGGGAAGCAGACCGCGACCGTGTGGCTCTCGTACTTCCTGGGGACGAGCCGCAACACCGACTGGGGCGGGCTGATGGCCGGCTCCACGCTCATCGCCATCCCCGTGATGATCTTCTTCCTCCTCATTCAGCGGCGGATCGCATTCGGGCTGACCGCCGGGGCAGTGAGAGGCTAAGTGGTATTGACCACTGATCCGAGATGCGAGAGGATGTGGCTGTGACCCTCCAACCGCGCGCGGCGAGCGCAGGCTGCTCCTACTTCGGAGTACGGATCGTCCGCCACGTTCGGCGCGACATGGCCGATCTCGCCGCGCGCGGCTATACGGGAGTGCTGCACACGTTCTCCGAGAACGATCTCGCGTACTACCGCGAGACGTTCGCCGAGATGGTCGCCGCCTCTCATGACGCGGGACTCCGGGTCCAGGTGAGCCCGTGGGGGCTCGGCCGGACCTTCGGCGGCGAGGCGGAGAGCCGCTGGGTCGCCTTTCACCCCGAGGAGTGCCAGGTCATGGACGACGGGCGCCGCGTCGCGGCCGCCTGCCTCAACAGCCCTGCGTACCGCGCCTTCTGCAAGGACTGGGCCGCGGTCGCACTCGACGCCGGTGTCGACTCGATCTTCTGGGACGAGCCGGCCTGGGTCGTGCCGATCCACGTCGGCGTCGACGACGCGTCGCGCTGGACCTGCCGGTGCGATCACTGTCGCGAACGGTTCGGCGCGGAGGTCCCCTCCGAGCTGACGCCGGAGGTTCGCGCGTTCCGCGAAGCGTCCGTTGTCGACTTCCTCCGCGAGGTCGTCGCCGACGTCGAGGCGCGCGGCGGCAACAACACGATCTGTCTCCTGCCGGCGACGGAGGGAGCACAGGGCGTCTCCGACTGGGACTCGGTCGCCTCGCTGCCGGGGCTGACGACGTTCGCAACCGATCCGTACTGGAAGCACTGGGGCGAGCCCGCCGGGCCGTTCGTCCGCCGCTTCGCCCGGCTGCTCCACGAGACGTGCACGCGCCACGGTGTGGGAGCGCAGCTTTGGCTGCCGAGCTTCGGCCTCACGCGCGACGAGATACCCGAGCTCGAGGCTGCGATCGCCGGCGCGCGGGACGAGGGCATCGACGACCTGTGGACGTGGGGATACGAGGCGTGCGGCCACATGTCCGCGCTCGCGACGCCCGACGCGCCACTCGTCTGGGACGCCGTCACAGCCGCGCTCACGGGGGCGCCGTCGCTGGAGGCGCGTACGACGCGATCGCTCGTCGGGCTGATGAATGCCGCCGACGACAGCGTCGCCGACGCTGTCGCTGCTGCAGGCGATGCGCTTGCGACCGCGATCGACGCGGTGGCGGAGCGGCTTGGCCGCGGCGGCCGCATCGTGTACGTCGGCGCCGGCACGTCCGGACAGCTCGCAGAGCTCGACGCAATGGAGTGCGGTCCGACGTTCGGCTGCGCGCCCGGCGAGGTGATCGCGATCGCCGTCGACGACTTCGACGCCGAAGACGACGCGGAGCTCGGCCGCACGCTGATCGGTCAGGCGGGCATCGGCCCGGATGACGCCGTCGTCGCCGTCAGCGCGAGCGGCTCGACGCCGTTCACGCTCGCAGCCTTCGAAGAGGCGCGCGGGCGCGGTGCGCTCGGCGTCGCCCTCACGTGCGCACCGAACAGCGCGCTCGAGGCCGCCGCAGACCATGCCGTCGTCGCCGACGTCGGTCCGGAGATCGTCAGCGGTTCGACGCGGCTGAAGGCCGGAACCGCGCAGAAGATGATGCTCAACGCGATCACGACGGTGGCGATGATCCGGCTCGGCCGCACGTACGAGGGTCTCATGGTCGGCGTCGTACAGCACAACGCGAAGCTCCGCGAGCGGGCACGACACAACGTCGTCCTCGCCAGCGGCGCGAACGAGGAGACCGTCGACGCGGCCCTCGCTGCCGCGGACGGTGACGCGCGTGTCGCTCTGGTCGCGCTGCTCGCAGGCATCGGCCCGGAGGATGCGCGCCGCCGCCTCGAAGGTGCAGGCGGTTCGGTCGGCGTCGCACTCGGAGACGGGCGATGAGGCTCGGCGTCGAAGCGGCGCTCGTTCGCGGCGAGCTCGTTGCCGGCGACGTCGAGGTCGAGGATGGCATCGTCGTCGACGTCGGGCTGGCGGGCGGGAAGCGCGGCCGCGTCGCGGTGCCCGGCTTCGTCGACCTGCAGGTGAACGGGTTCGGCGGCGTCGACTTCCTCGCGGCCGGCCCTGAGGACTACAGACGTGCGGGTGAGGCACTGCTGCTCACAGGCGTCACTGCGTACCAGCCGACGTTCATCACCGCTGCCGAGAGCACGCGCATCGAGGCGTTGCACGCAATGCCGACGAACGGCGCGCGGCCGCGCATTCTCGGCGCGCATCTCGAGGGCCCGTTCCTCTCGGCGGAGCGGCTCGGCACGCATCCGCAGGCGCACCGGCGCGACCCGGACCTCGACCTGCTCGAGCGGCTTCTCGAGCCGGGGCGCGTGACCGAGATGACGGTCGCGCCTGAGCTCCCCGGCGCTGGCGCGATCATCCGCCGTCTGCTCGAGCGCGGCGTCGTCGTCTCCGCGGGCCACACGAACGCGACCGCCGAGGAGGCACACGACGCGTTCGATGTCGGCGTGTCGACGGTGACACATCTCTTCAACGCGATGCGGCCGTTCCGATCGCGCGACCCGGGCATCGCGGGCGTTGCCCTGACGCGTCCCGACGTGTTCATCCAGATGATCGTCGACGGCCACCATCTCGCAGACGAGACGGTTCGCCTCGTGTGGGCCGCGGCAGGCGGGCGCGTCGCGCTCGTCACCGATGCGACCGCGGGCGCGTCGAACGGCGGCGGCATCTACCAGCTCGGCGACGTCGAGATCGAGGTCGGAGACGGCCCGCCGATGCGCGAGGACGGCGTTCTCGCCGGCACGGTCCTCACGATGATCGACGCGGTCCGGAACGTGCATGCGCTCGGGATTCCGTTCGAGGATGCGATCGGCGCGGCGACCGCCGTTCCGGCGCGCATCCTCGGGCGGACCGACGTCGGCGTTCTCGAGCCCGGGGGAGCCGCCGACGTCGTCGTGATCGACGACCGGCTCGAGATCGTGCACGTCCTCTGCGCGGGGGAAGAACGTGTCGTGGCTCGAGACTGAGCTGCGCGAGCAGCCGGCCGCGCTCGCGCGGCTGCTCGAACGGCAGAGCGAGCGTGCCCGCGAGCTGGCGGCGTCGTTCCGCCGCGACGACGTCCGTTACGTGTTGATCGCATCGCGCGGGAGCTCGTCGAATGCCGCGCGCTATGCGCAGTACGTCCTCGGGCGGGCGAACCGTGTGCCGGTGATGTTCGCGACGCCGTCGCTGTACACGATCTACGAGCAGCCGCCGCGTCTCGACGGCGCGATCGTGCTCGGGATCTCGCAGTCGGGCGCCTCGCCCGACGTGCGCGCGGTGCTGGCGGAGGCGCGGCGGCAAGGCCGCCCGACGATCGCCCTCACGAACGACGAGAGCTCGCCGCTCGCGAGCGAAGCCGAGCACGTGCTGCCACTCGAGGCCGGGGACGAGAAGGCCGTCGCCGCGACGAAGACCTATCTGAACTCGCTCGGCGCGATCGCGCTCCTCTTCGCCGCGATCGGCGAGGACCAGGTCGCGCATGCAGAGCTCGAGCGCGTCCCGGCCGCGCTCGAGGAGCAGATCGAGCTCTCGTTTTCGACCGCGCCTGCGCTGTCGCAGTACGCCGACGTCGTCGGCGCAACCGTCGTGGCGCGCGGCGTCAACTACGGCACCGCTTACGAGATCGCGTTGAAGATCCGCGAGCTGTCGGGCCTCATGGTCGAGGCGTACTCGCCGGCCGATTTGATGCACGGCCCGATCGCCGCCATCCAGCCCGGTTGGCCCGTGGTCGTCGTCGCGCCGACCGGGCCGGCGCACGAGAGCGTCGCCGAGCTCGTGCCCGCGCTCGCCTCTCGGCGAGCGCGACTGCTTGCGGTCTCCGACGTGCCGGAGCTCCTGCTGCAGTCGAACACGCCGCTCCCGCTCGTGACCGGGGTCCCCGAGTGGCTGAGCCCGCTCCTCGCCGTGATTCCCGGCCAGGTGACGGCGATGCAGCTCGCGCAGCTCCGCGGCCTCGACGTCGACAACCCGTCGGGCCTGCGAAAGATCACGCTGACGCGCTAGGAGGTGCGGCGAAGGACGACGAGGTCCTGCGTCGGGTTGCCGCGTGCGCCTTCCGGCTCGAACGTCGCGAGGTCGAATCCGTCCGCGAGTGTGTCGCGGAGGTACCGCTCCGGGTGGTACGCACTGCAGAGGTTGCTGCCCGGCAGGTCGCCCCAGCGGACGACGAGCTCGCCACGGTCGAAGCGTGCGCGCTCGTCCTCCTCGAGCCGGGGGAGGTACGAGGTTCCGTGCGTCGTCAGGAGGAGGCGCCCGCCGGGCCG
>DASXLN010000181.1:0-15823 GCA_036496165.1 Gaiellaceae bacterium
GGGCAACTCGGGCGAAGAGACCGTCACGGCCACCGGCGTGCACATCGTGTTCACCCAGCCGGTGAGCCCGCCGGGTGTTCCCGCCCAGTTCGTGGAGCACATCCTCGGTGAGGTGTTCGTGGACTCCCTCGCGACTCCGGCCGCGCCGCTCTCGGATACCGGCTTCTCCGGCTCGTCGCTCTCCGGCTCGTCGCTCTCCGGCTCGTCGTTCTCCTCCTCCTCGTCCTGCCTCGGCGGCACCTCCCGCTCGAAGGCGTCGGGGAGCGGCTTGACGGCCGGCGGCAGCGGCTCGTCCGTTGGAGGATCGGGATCGTCCGGCTCCGGTGTCCTCGCCTCCTCCTCCTCCCCCTCCGCATCCGGCGCGACCTCGGAGCCGGGCGCGACGTCGACCGGCAACACCCTGCCGGCGCGGTTCGCGTCCGCGTTGCACAAGCCGCTGTGGTTGCTGCTCGCGTACGTCGTCTGGCAGCTGATCGTGATCGGCACCGGCTGGAGCGTGTGGAACTGGCGGAGAGGGAGAGCGACGTGAGCAGCGTCGTCGGCAGGGCGGCCGGCCGTGTGCTCCCGCAGCCACGGGCACGGGCACGCACCGACGGCTACGCCTTCTGTCCCGACGACGGCTTCTGGTTCCGCCCCGCCTACACGGAGGGCAAGTGCCCGCTCTGCGGCGAGGCCGCTCCCGAGGGAGCACCCCGGTCGCGGCTGGCGCAGATGGAGCCTTCCTGGCTTGGGATCGCCGGACTCGCGCTCCTGTCCCTCGTCATGTTGGCCCTCGTGCTGTACATGTACTTCAGGGGGTAAGCGGGAAGCTCGCGCAGATCTCGAGGCCGCCGTCGGCGCGAGCCTGCGCAGTCACCAACGCCCCGTGCGCTGCGGCGATCGCCTCGACGATTGCGAGGCCGAGCCCCACACCGTCACCGAAGGTCCTCGGGCTTGCGCCGAGTCGGTGAAACGGTTGGAAGAGACGCTCGAGCTCGCCGGCCGGAATTCGCGGACCGGTGTTCGCGACGGAGAGAACAGCACGTTCCCGCTGCGTGACCGTTGCGAGCTCGATCCGGCCGCCCGCGATGTTGTGCCGGATCGCGTTCGACACGAGGTTGGCAACGAGACGCTCGAGCAGGTCGGGGTCGCCGGTCGTCCAGGCCGGTTCGAGTACGACGACGCTCTCGAGTGCACCCGGATCGTGAGCGCCGAGCGCGTCGGCCGCGACCACGGCGAGATCGACCGGTTCGCATCGATGCGGCCCGTTCCGGCTCCGTGCAAGCGTGAGGCATGCCTCGAGCAGGCGTTCTTGGTGCCTGCACGCCCGGAGAACGTCTGCACCGATCTCTCGCCAGCTCGCCGCATCCGCGTTCGGATCGCCGAGCGCAAGCTCCAGGAGGGCGCGTTGGGTCGCGAGAGGCGTGCGCAGTTCGTGCGCAACGTAAGCGGTGAAACGCTCGTGTCGCATCACCGGCCTTTCAGCCCCAGCCGGCCCGCGTAGACAGCACCGCACTTGTGCATCGCGGCATTCAGAGAGCTCATGCCACCCGGCGTTCCCGAAGACGGGATTCGATTCGTGTCGACGAGAGGCCCATCCGGGGCGGGATCGGGGAAGTCGGGCACGCCGTTCTCGCGAATGCACTGGGCGAACTCGAGCGCCACCTTCTGCAGCGCGGGACTCCGCTTGAGGCCCGTGAACCCCGCCGGCTCGAGGTCTTTACACGCGCTGAGGGCCTGCTTGAACACCGGGCTGCTCGGGTCAACCGACGAACCGTTCAGCGCGTCGATGGTCAGCGCGTCCGAGGCGTCCGGGTCCGGGAATGCGCGTACGCCGTTGGTGCGCATGCACTCGGCGAACTTCACCGCCTTGTCACGCGTGGTGGGGACGCTGCTGCTGCCGCCGCCGCTGCTGCCGGTGCCGGCAGCTGTGCTCCCACAACCCGCGACGATCACGGCGAGCATGACAAGGGCGGCCAGCGCCCACGGTGTTCTCCTCATGGTTGCTCCCTTCGGGGTTCATGCCGCCATTCAAGAGAGCGTGGTGTTGCCCGCACGTATGCGGTTTTCGATATGCCGACGAAACACGCCCGCTCTAGCATTGGGGCATGCGCGTGTTGATCGTCGAGGACGAGCCGTATATGGCGGACGCCATCCGCGCCGGCCTTCGCCTGGAGGCGATCGCCGCCGACATCGCAGGTGACGGCGACACTGCTTTGGAGCTGCTGCGCTTCAACGCCTACGACATCGCCGTCCTCGACCGGGACATTCCCGGACCGACCGGCGACGAGATCGCCGAACGCATCGTCGCTTCCGGCAGCGGCATGCCGATCCTCATGCTCACCGCCGCCGACCGTCTCGACGACAAGGCCACCGGCTTCGAGCTCGGCGCCGACGACTACCTCACAAAGCCGTTCGAGCTCCGAGAGCTCGTGCTCCGGCTGAGAGCGCTCGACCGCAGGCGCGCCCACAGCAGGCCACCCGTGCGAGAGATCGCAGGCCTGCGGCTGGATCCGTTCCGCCGCGAGGTCTACCGCGATGACCGCTACGTCGCGCTGACCCGGAAGCAGTTCGCAGTGCTCGAGATCCTCGTCGGCGCCGAAGGCGGCGTCGTCAGCGCCGAAGAGCTCCTGGCGCGCGCATGGGACGAGAACGCGGATCCGTTCACGAACGCCGTACGCATCACGGTCTCGGCGCTGCGCAAACGGCTCGGCGAGCCCTGGATCATCGCCACCGTGGCCGGCGTCGGCTATCGCATCGACACGGGAGAAGGCGGTGAATAGAGCTCCCGGCTTGAGCGTGCGGCTCAAGCTCACCCTCAGCTACGCCGGCTTCCTCATGCTCGCCGGCGTCTTGATGCTCGCCGCCGTGTGGGTGGTCGTTCTGCGCTACATCCCCGACGGTGCGCTGCACCACATGCATCCCTCGTTGTGGTTCGTCGTCGACCGCGCCGACCCACTGCACGGCTTCGGCTCGATCGCGGCCATCGTGCTGGCGTTCCTGCTGGTCTTCGGTCTGCTGGGGGGCTGGCTTCTCGCAGGCCGTATGCTCGCCCCGCTGGCCCACATCACGGACGCGACGCGCACGGCTGCGACCGGATCACTCTCTCACCGGATCCGGCTCCCGGGCCGCACGGACGAGTTCCGCGAGCTCGCCGACACGTTCGACACCATGCTCGAACGCCTCGAAGCACACGTCGCCGAACAGCAGCGATTCGCAGCCAACGCCTCTCACGAACTGCGCACCCCGCTGGCGATCACGCAGACACTTCTCGAGGTGGCCGGCAACGATTCGAACGGCGACACCGGCGAGCTCATCGACCGCCTCCATGCCGTCAACACCCGAGCGATCGACCTCACCGAAGCATTGCTTCTGCTCAGCCGCGCCGACCAGCGCTCCTTCGCCCGGGAACACGTCGATCTATCCCTTGCAGCCGAAGAAGCGACCGAAACGCTCCTCCCTCTCGCCGAGAAGCGCGGCCTCACCATCGAGAGCTCCGGCGACATGGCCCCCACCATCGGTTCACACCCGCTCCTGCTGCAGATGGCGACGAACCTCGTCCAGAACGCGATCATCCACAACCTGCCCGAACACGGCACCGTGTGGATCACGACCGGCGTTCAACGCACGAGCGCAGTGCTCACCGTCGAGAACACCGGTGAGAAGCTCACCCAGCAGCTGGTCGCCACGCTTGCCGAGCCGTTCGAGCGCGGCACCAAACGCATACGCACCGACCACGCGGGTGTCGGCCTCGGCCTGGCGATCGTCAAGAGCATCACCCAAGCGCACGACGGAACGCTCACCGTCACCCCTCGCGCCGCCGGCGGGCTCCGCGTCACGGTGCAACTCCCCGCCGCGCCCTCGTAGCGAGATGTGCTCCGTGGACGTCACAGCACTTCTTCTCGCGGAGGACGAGGAACGCCGCTCGCTCGAGCGGCTCCTCCACGACGGCGCCCAGCAGCGCCTGACTGCGCTCGTGGTCCAGCTGCAGCTCGCCCTGCGCTCGTTGCCGGATGACGCCGGCGATGCCGCAGCCCAGCTCGCCGATGTGCGCGCGGAGCTCGGAGAGGCGATCGACGAGCTGCGCGAGCTCGCAGCGCGCATCCACCCACAGCACCTCGACACGTTGGGCCACACTGTCGCGCTGAAAGCGGTGGCGCGAATCGACGGTGAGATCCCCGAGCCGTTACCGCTCGAGGTCGCCGTGACCGCCTACCGCCTGTGCGCGAGCGGCGGCGGCGCTGTGGTTCGCGCCGCGGACGGCGCCCTTCGCCTCGAGATCGTGGGGAACGCGGCCGCGGTCGAGCGCCTGCGCCCCCGCGTCGAAGCGCTCGGCGGCACGTTTCTGCTCGAGCCGGGCCGGATCACGGCGACGCTTCCGCTCCGCCCTCCGCGAGATACATGACGACGGCCTTCACGCGCTTGTGGATCGACTCCTCGAAGCCGAGGTCGAGCTTCAGGAAGATCGAGTGGATGACCTTCTCGATCGAGCGCTCCGTGAGGAAGAGCGTCTGCGCGATCGCTGCGTTGTTCTTGCCGGAGGCCATTTCGCGAAGCACGTCCCCCTCCCGCGGCGTCAACTCGCCGAGCGGGGAGCGCTCGGCCCGCGCGCTCCGTGAGACGAGAGCCTCGACCACCTTCGGATCGACCACCGAGCCGCCCTCGGCGACCGTGCGAATTGCACCGGCGAGCTGCTCGACGTCGTCGACACGCTCCTTCAGAAGGTAGGCGCGTCCTGCCGTCCCCTGCTCGAGCAGCGCCAACGCGTAGCTCGGCTCGACGTATTGGCTGAGCACGACGACCCCGATCTGGGGGTGCTTCTCTCGCAGGAGCGCCGCCGCGCGGATGCCCTCGTCCGTTCCCGTCGGCGGCATGCGGATGTCGGTGACGACCACATCGGGCTGCTCCGCGTCGACGGCCGCGAGTAGCTCCTCCAGATCGCCGGCGACGGCGACGACCTCCACGTCCGCCTGCGTCTCGAGTAGACGCCGCGTGCCTTCCCGGACGAGATAGTGGTCGTCGGCAAGCACGAGCCGGATCGCCATCGAACAAGCTTATGACGAGGGTGACCCCCGCCTGACTAGGGTGCTGGCCTCCTAGTGCGGGCGGCGGTGCCGTGACACGATTGCCTCGACGCGAGGTTCACTCGACGAGAGGAGACTGACGTGAGGCGCGCGCTGATCGCATCCTGCGCATTGGTGGCACTGACGCTCGCGCTGGCGCTGCAGTCGGGCGGCGGGGCAGCAAAGGCATCGACCTTCGACGCGACCATTCAGCGGGAGGCCGACCTCTACCAGATGGAGCAGATCGAGGTGAAGTTCCACCGAGCCACCTCGAAGCACGACCTCAACCTGATGATGTCGCTCTGGGCACCGGGCGCCGTGTTCAACATCGACCAGCAGACGCTCGTCGGCAAGACGCAGATCCGGCACTGGTTCGCGACGGAGAACAAGGCGTTCATGCCGAACCACCACTGGGAGTCGGATACGCCTTCCTACAAGATCCGCATCGACCTGAACGGCGACAAGGCGACGATGTACTTCGAATGCCACTACATCGACCCGAAGACGAGCATGGTCGTCGCCGAGGCAGGCGTGACACACACGCTCCAGAAGGTCAACGGCCAGTGGCTCATCACCAACTCGGCCGGCTCGACCGCAACGCTCAGCCCCTAGTCGCGCATGGCGCGGCCGGAGGCGATCGAGGCGCCGCCCGCCCGTTCGTGGCGGGTGGCGCTCCGCAGGTCAGCGGCCCGAAGCGGCCGGCTTCTCGCGCGAGCTCCCGGCTCCGTCCGGACGAAAATGGTTGTCGCCTTCCTTGCGATTGCCGCACTGCTCGTCGTGGTCGGCGTGCTCGGCCTGCACGTCCTCGGCCAGGCGAACGCGCGCATCGGCCGCCTCGACATCCTCCAGTTGCGCGCGGCGGCCTATCAGGCGATCGAGTCACACGCGGGCGACCTGCAGCAGACGCTCGGCGTGCGCGCCGCCGGGGCGTCCAGCGCCTACACCGGCGACAAAAAGCTGCCGGCGAGCGGCGATCTGTGGACACTCGCCGACCTCCAGGTCGCGGACACGCTCTCGCAGGTCGAGCTTGCGGCCGACGAGCCCCTCTTCGGCTTCGTTCCGCCGCCGGCCGACGAGCGGACGCTTCGACGCATCCGGGCCGATTACCGCGCGATCGCCCGGGCGATCGCCCAGGTCCAGCGCCTGGACAAGGGTCGCGCCGGCGGAAACACGGCACGGAAGTACCTGAACGCCGCGCGAGTCGCCGGCGACGACCTCGACGCACGCGCCCAGGATCTCTCCTTCAAGGCCCGCGCCGAGACGCAGGCACTCGTGAAAGCGAACCGCGGTGGCTACGTCTCCTCTCGCAACCTGTTCATCGGGGTGAGCGCCGGGAGTGTCCTGCTCGCGCTCGCACTCGGCCTGCTGCTGTCGTGGTCGCTGATCGGGCCGATCCGTCGCACCGAGGCCCGGCTCGCCGAGATCGCGGCCGGCGACTTCAGCGGACATCTCGACGTACCGACGCGCGACGAGCTCGCCTCGCTCGCGGCAAACGTCAACCGCATGAACGACGAGCTGCGGCGGTTGTACGAGGAGCTCGAGGCGGTGAGCCGCCACAAGAGCGACTTCCTCGCGAACATGTCGCACGAGCTGCGCACACCGCTGAACGCGATCATCGGCTTCTCGCAGGTGCTGCAGCAGAAGCTCTTCGGCGAGCTGAACCAGAAGCAGGAGGAGTACGTCGACGACATACTCACCTCCGGCCACCATCTGCTCTCGCTGATCAATGACGTACTCGATCTTTCGAAGGTCGAGGCTGGACAGATCGAGCTCGACCGGACGACATTCTCGCTGCGGGAGGCGATCGAGAGCGGCGTGGTGACGGTGCGTGAGCGCGCGGCTGGTCGTGGCCTGCGGATGTCGCTCGAGCTCGCGCCCGACGTCGAGCTCGTCCACGCAGACGAGCGCCGCGTGCGCCAGGTCGTCTTCAACCTGCTCTCGAACGCGGTGAAGTTCACACCGGACGACGGCAGCATCGCCGTCGCAACGCGGCGAGTCGACGGCTGCGTCGAAGTCTCGGTGACCGACACCGGCCCCGGCGTCCTGCCGGAGGATTTCGAGCGCATCTTCGAGGAGTTCCAGCAGAGCGAGCTCGGGATGCAGCAGCGGGAGGGGACGGGGCTCGGCCTCGCTCTCTCGAAGCGCCTCGTCGAGCTGCACGGCGGCCGCATCTGGGTCGAGAGCGAGCCCGATCGCGGCAGCCGCTTCGTGTTCACGCTGCCGCTGGAGGAAGCCTGACGTGGCCGACACGCGCATTCTCGTGGTCGAAGACAACGAGAAGAACATGAAGCTCGTCCGCGACGTCCTCGAGGCATCCGGCTACCGCGTGGTCGAAGCGAGAACAGGCGAGGCTGCAGTCGAGCTCGCCCGCTCGGATCCGCCCGCGCTCGTGCTGATGGACCTGCAGCTGCCGGGAATGAACGGCGTCGACGCACTCGCAGAGTTGCGCAGAGACGAGCGCACTGCGCCAATCCCGGTGCTCGCACTCACAGCGCAGGCGATGTACGGGGACCGCGAGCGATTTCTCGACGCCGGCTTCGACGGTTACCTTTCGAAGCCGGTCGACATCCTCGAGCTCGTCGCTGCCGCGCGGGAGCACTGCCGCGGTTGAGTGCGACATGCCAGCACCCGCCGCTCTGGCCTGCGAGCACCGTAGGCGGCTCCCTCCGGTCGTCCTAGCGTCGTCTGCAGCGGGATCGGACGGGTCCGATCCCTCGACGGAGATCGGAGGCACCTGATGAAACGACTCCTCGTCCTTGCCGCCCTCGGCGGCGCGGTCGTGTGGGCGTCGGTCGCACTGGCAACGCCCAGCCAAGGTCTGCAGTCCGCGATTACGTCGATCGGCTCGCTGAACGGCGACGTGGCCTTCAACACCGGCCTGCCGATCACGGGCGACGGCCTGACCTGGGGCACGAAGCACTTCACCGGCGACCAGCTGCCGGAGTTCCTAACGGCGCTCCGGGTGGAGGGCGTCACGAGCGTCGGCGAGTGGCTCAACCTGCACCCCGCGGTGTCGGCGAAGTTCGGCCTGATGCCGATCGGCGTGCTGCACTCGCCGGAGATCGTCACCCAGACGGTGAAGTTCCCGCCGGGTGCGTACTCGGGTTGGCACACCCATCCTGGGTTCCTCGTCTCGAGCGTGCTGTCGGGGACGCTCACGCGGTACAACACCGACTGCTCATCGCAGACGTTCGGGGTCGGCCAGTCGTGGACGGAGACCGGCGCGACGACGTTCATCGTCAAGAACGAGACGACCGCAGACGCGAGCGACACCGTGACGTTCATCGTCCCGGGCGGCACGCCGACCACCGCGTTGCGGATCGACAAGGTGCAGCCCACGACCTGCACCAAGTGATCCCCGGACGGCGGCACGGACTCGCGCTCGCCGCCGTCGTCGCCGTCGCCACGCTGGTCAGCCCGATCGCGCGTGGCGACGGCGACCCCGCGAGCGACGTGTTGTTGGGGCAGAGCGTCTTTTTCCCGTACGACGCCCCGTCACAGGCTGCACAAGGCGCACTCGAGCAGGCGGTCAGCGGCGTGTACGCGCACGGAGGTCGCGTCAAAGTCGCGCTGATCCCCACCTCGACCGACCTCGGCGCGATTCCGTCGCTCTTCGGCAAACCCGGCGACTATGCGCACTTTCTCGGTGTCGAGCTCGGGCTCTGGTACGTCGGCCCTTTGCTCGTGGTGATGCCCGCGGGGTTCGGCATCTACGACGGTGGACGTTCGACCGCTGCCGAGGAGAACGTGTTGCGTTCGCTGCACGTCGACGCGTCGAGCTCCGACGGCCTCGCTCGAAGCGCGACGACTGCACTCCAGCGCCTCGCGGCCGCATCGGCCCTCGATTCGCCCGACATCAGAGCGCCACTCGTCACGGCATACCCCGCTTCGGCCCGGCGAGGAAAGACCGCGACGCTGCGCTTCGACCTCTTCGACGACAGCGGCCGCAGCAGCGCGGTGGTGCGAATCTATGAGCGCCGCCGGCTCCTCGCGATTCTCACCTCGCACATGCAGTTCGAGATCGACACGCGTCATGTGAACGTGATGTGGCCGGTGCCGTCACGGCTGCAAAGCCGCAAGCTGCGTTTCTGCGTCGTTGCGTCCGATCCGTCGGGCAATCGAAGTGCGCCGGCGTGTGCGCCGTTCCTTCGTGTGACGTAGCGCGCCGCTAGGCCGCGGTCACCGACCGCAGCTCGCCCAGCGCGATATCCATCAGTCGTCTGAAGGCGGCCGGGTCGTCCTGTGCAACCCAGTGAGCGAAGCCGACGTGGAACACGGTCACGCCGGCCTGGGCGGCGAGGATCGCTTCGTTCGCAGGGACGCCGCGCTCCGCCAGCTTCGACGTGATCGCGCCGGCGAGGTTCTGCAGCTTGATCAGCTCGCGCTCCTGCAGCTCCGGGTTGGCCTCGACGATCCGGGCGCGAGTCCGGGCGAAGGCGTGACGCTCGGCGAACATCTCCGCAACGGGATCGAAGCCGGCCGTGACGGCCGCGAGCGGGGTCGCGCCGGCCGGGGCGGCGGCGACCGCTTCGACCCAGCGGCGCTCCAGCTCCTGGCTGCCGCCGAACAACACCTCGCGCTTGTCCGAGAAGTAGCGGAAGAACGTTCGCTTGGTCAGGCCGGCGCGCTCGGCGATCTGGGCGACGGTCGTGTCGTCATATCCCTGCTCCTCGAACAGCGAGAGGGCGGCGGTCGCCAGTCGGCCGGCTGCATCGGGCTTCCAGCGCGTCATATCGCTTCAGCCTAGTGTGACGACACCGGGTGTCATAGTGCTGGTATGGTAATGACACCCGGTGCCATGAGGTCGCCGGCGAGCCCCAGGAGGTCCCGTCCATGCGCGTATTCGTCACCGGCGCCTCAGGCCACATCGCCTCCGCCGTCATCCCGGAACTTCTCGGCAACGGCCACGAGGTCGTCGGTCTTGCCCGCTCCGATGCGTCGGCCGAGGCCGTCGCCGGGCTCGGCGCCGATGTCCGCCGTGGCGATCTCGACGATCTCGACGGTCTCAGGCAGGCCGCCGCCGAGGCCGACGGGGTCATCCACCTCGCCTTCAAGCACGAGGCCCTTCGCACCGGCGATTTCATGGGTGCCGTCGACTCGGACATGGCGGCCGTCCAGGCCGTGGGCGAGACGCTGATCGGGACCGACAAGCCCTTCGTCACGACCGGAGGCACCCTGATGCTCGCGATGGCCGGGATCACCGGCCGACCCGGCACCGAGGACGACCAGTCCGGCGGCGGCCCGCGCGTCGACGCGGCCAACTACACGATCGGCCTGGCCCAGCAGGGGGTGCGCTCCTCCGTCGTGCGGCTCGCACCGATGGTCCACAGCGACCTCGACCATCACGGCTTCACGCATGCATTGATCGGCTTCGCGCGAGACAACGGCGTCGCGGCCTACACCGGCGACGGGACGAACCGCTGGCCGGCCGCGAACACGTACGACATCGGCGCTCTCTACCGCCTCGCGTTGGAGAAGGCTCCTGCCGGTTCGACCCTGCACGGCGTCGGCGACACCGGTATCCCGCGCAAGGTGGTCGCCGAGACGATCGCCGGCAAGCTCGGCATCGAGGCGAAGAGCATCACCGACGAGGAAGCGCCCCAGTACCTCGGCTTCCTCGCCGCCTTCGCCGGCCTCGACAACCCGACCTCGAACGACAAGACCCGCCGGCTCCTCGGCTGGGAGCCGACCCATCCCGGTTGGATCGAGGACGTCGAGACGGGCCACTACTTCGCCTGAGCCGCGTTCAGATCGTCGGCAGTTCTCTCACGACAGATCTCAATCGGCGAGCGCCTCGAACGTGTCGACGGCGAGTTCGTCGACCGACTCGACGTGGCGGGCGCGGACGCGACCGAGGCCGAGCGCCGCGAGTGCGCTGCCGATGCCGCCGGCGATCATCAGAGCCCAGACGTGGTGGAACGTGCCGACGGTCGCGCCGCCGGCGTCGAGCAGCGCGACGAGTAGTGCAATCCCGATGACCGCGCCGAGCTGGCGGAACATCGAGAAGATCCCGGAGCCGGTGGAGAAGCGGTCGCGCGGCAGCTCGGCAACCGCGGCCGACGCGAATCCGCCGAAGGTCAACCCGACTCCCGCACCGGTGAGGAGGGTTGCCGGCAGGAATGCGGTCGCATAGTGCGGCGCCGCGCCGATGCGCGTCGCGAACAGCAAGGTCCCGAAGGCGAAGAGGATGCCGCCGGGCACGGCGACGACGCGCTGGCCGAATCGGTCCGAAAGCTTTCCGGCGATCGGGGAGAACGCCGTCGCCATGAGCGGCCCGGGAGTCAGCGCGATGCCTGCGCGCATCGCCGAGTAGTGCCAGACGCCGGTGAGAAAGAGCGCGTTCGAGAGCAGCAGCGCGAAGAACGAGAGGGCGAAGACGAACGCGCCGAGCGTGGCGACGGCGAAGGAGCGCACGCGGAAGAGCGACAGCTCGACGAGCGGTCGCGTCGAGCGCGCGGCGTGTGCGACGAACGCAGCGCCGAGAGCCGCGGCAGCCACGAGCGCGGCGACGATACGTGCGCTGCCCCAGCCCCACTGGCCGCCGTCGACGATCCCGAGCGAGAGCGCGCCGATCGCGCCGACGAGCAGTGCGATCCCGAGCAGGCTCGGGAACGCCGCCGCGTGCTCCTCGCGGATCTCACGGAGGAGCCGCCGCGCCGGGACGATCGCGGGCAGCCCGATGAAGAGGTTGACGAAGAACACCGCGCGCCAGTCGAAGGCGTCGACGAGCACGCCGCCGAGCGCCGGCCCGGTCGCGGCTGCGATGCCGCCGGTTGCGCCCCACAGCGCGGTCGCTGTCGCGCGTTCCGCGAGCGGGAACTCCGGCAGCAGGAGCCCGAGTGACGTCGGGACGAGTGCCGCGGCGCCGGCCGCTTGGATCGCGCGGGCGGCGGTGAGCACGCCCACCGACGGTGCGAGCCCGCAGGCGACGGACGCGATGAGGAAGAGGACGACGCCGCCGAGGAAGACACGCTTGCGGCCGACCCGGTCGGCAAGGCGGCCCGCGGGGACGAGCAGCGACGCGAAGACGATGTTGTAGGCGTTGATCACCCACGAGAGGTCGCCCAGGCTCGCGCTCGAGAACGACGCACGGATCGACGGGAACGCGATGTTCACGATCGTCGCGTCCAGGAAGCTCATGAACACGGCGACGGAGGTGACGGCGAGAACGAGCCATTTCCGTTGCATGACGAAACTGACCATAGCAGGGTTCAGTTGCTTCACGCAACTTGCTATCCTGAGGACGTGCTGAACCGCGACTACGACGGCCAGAACTGCTCGGTGGCGCGGGCGCTCGAGCTCGTCGGCGAGCGCTGGACGCTCCTCATCGTCCGGGACGCGTTCCTCGGCCGCCGCCGGTTCGAGGAGTTCCAGGAGAGTCTCGGGATCGCGCGGAACGTGCTTGCCGACCGGTTGGCGAAGCTCGTCGAGAACGGCATCTTCGAGCGCGTGCGCTATCAGGAGCGGCCGGAGCGATACGAGTACCGGCTCACGCCGAAGGGCCGCGACCTCCGCCTCGCGCTCGCCGCGCTCATGCAGTGGGGCGACACGTACGTCTCGCCCACCCCGCCGCGTCGCCTCCGCCGGAAGTCCGACGGGAAGCCCGTTCGCGTGGCGCTCGTCGACCCCGACGGAACGCCCGTCGAGCCGGCCGACATAGAGAACGTCGCCGTCTAGACGCCTTCGACCGCGTGCACGCGACCTTGTGCGACTGCCTGGCGCAGGGCGTCGTGATCCTGCGCGTTGACGTCGGCGTACGCCGAGGCGAATCCGGCGACCGCGCGGTCGAAACGGTCGCTCGTCCCGAGGTATGCGGCGATGGCGATGCGGTCTCCCGACCGCGCATGTGCGCGCGCAAGCGTCCAGGCGCACGCGCGCGCGTAGTAGGTGAGCCCCTCGAGGTCGACGGCCTCGACGTCGAGTGAGACCTTCCAGTCGCGAAGCTGCCGCACGTAGAACTCGCGCGCCCAGCCGAGGAAGATGTCGCTCGACGCCTGCATCAGGCGCTGGCCCTCGACGACTCGCCGGCCGCTCTGCGCCTCTTTCACCTGCAGGAAGAGTGGGTCGTCGGTGTCGCGGCCGACGAGCAGGACGACCCAGCAGCGGGTGCCGACGCTTCCGATCCCGACGACCTTCCGGGCGACGTCGATGCGCGTGAAGCGATCGAGGAGCACGCGCCGGTCCGCAGCAAGCGATGCGCGATAGCTGCGCGTGATCTCGGCCACCGACGCCTCGACGCTGCTCGCGACATCAGGCGCCATCTCGGACACGGGGACGAGCAACGGCGGGTCGACGACGAAACGCAGTCCCGCGGCGTCGGTGCGCGTGAGCGTCGAGAGAGCCCGGCGGCCATCGTTCCGACGAGCCCGCTGGACGACTCGCTCGACGTCGCGCGCAACTTGCTCGTTGTGCTCTCGCTTGAGCACCGCCAACATCTCGGATGCGTCGAGGCGCGCGTACCACACGTCGAGGTCGCCCATCGCGGCGAAGTCCCGCATCGCCTCTCGGTAGGCGCGGGCGCCGGCGCGGACGACGTTCCCCCGGTCGGAGCGGCTGAAGCCGCGGTCGCGGCCCGCGATTTCGATGCTCGCGGCAAACCGCTTCACGTCCCACTCGAACGGACCGGGGCACGTCTCGTCGAAGTCGTTCAGGTCGAAGACCAGATCTCGCTCCGGCGAGCCGAAGCCGCCGAAGTTCAGCAGGTGCGCGTCGCCGCAGAGTTGTGCGCGAAGACCCGTCGACTTGGGCTCCGCGAGGTCGTGCGCCATGACGGCGGCAGCGCCGCGGAAAAACGCGAACGGCGACGCGAGCATTCGTCCGTAGCGAATCGGAACGAGCTCCGACACGCGCGTGGCATCCTGCGCGCCGAGGATCGCCAACGGATCGCGGTCCCGCTGCGTCTCGAGCGCGCCCAGGCTCATGCGCGGCGCCACCGCGCGAGCCGCTCTTCCACTCGCAGCTCGTTCCTCCGGATCGAGACGCGGCGATGCCACCGCCGCACACATTCGCACAATTGCATGTCTCTTAAGCGCCTGCTTGAATAGTCCACGTGGGACCGGAGAGGGCGGATCAGCGTCGAGAGGCCGGTCAGCGAACCCGCGCTCGGCTGATGGACGCCGCACTCGACCTTCTCGCCGAGCGCGGCGAAGACGGTGTGACACTCCGCGCGCTCACCGATGCCGCGGGAGCGAACGTCGCAGCGGTGAGCTACCACTTCGGCTCGCTGCACGCCCTCTGCGACGCCGCAGTCGAGCAGGCATTGGAGCGGTACCTCGATGCGCAGGAGGAAGCCGTCGGCGCGCTCGGCCCCGGGTCGACGCTCGAGGAGGTGGCCGCAGCCTTCGCGCGGCCGATGATGAACGCGATGGCCGTCGGGGGTCGCGAGCTCGCCGTCATGCGCATCGTCGCGCGAGCCGGGATCGATCCTCCCGCCGGCTGGAAACGATTCGATTCGAGGTTCGACCGCGTTCGCCGCTCGGTGCTTCGCGCGGTCAAGCCACATGTGCCGGATGCCAGAGACCAGGAGCTGATCTTTCGCACACGCTGCGTTGCGGGACTGCTGAACTGGCTCGTCCTGGCACCAGTCGGCGCCGAGCTCAGGAACAAGTCGGAAAAGCAGGTCGAGCGGCAGGTCGTTCCCGTGCTCGCGGGCACGTTTCGCGGGCCTTGACATGGCGTTTCGCATTTCGCTAGTTTGTAAATCAAGCGATTGATCATCTATGAAAGGGGGCTTGAGATGACCACCGCAATCGTCGGAGTCGGCAACATCGGGAGCGCGCTCGCTCGGCACTTCGTCGACGGCGAAGAGCCCGTCGTCCTCGCTGCCAGGGACGAAACGCGTGCGCAGGCGCTCGCAGACGAGCTGGGGCCGCTCGCGCAGGCCGCATCGGTGGAAGACGCGATCTCCCGCGGGGATGTGATCGTCTTCGCCATCTGGCTCGACCAGATGAAGGAGCTGCTTGCGAGCCATGCGAGCCTGCTCGAGAACAAGGTCGTCGTCGATCCCTCGAACCCCATCGCCTTCGACGAGAACGGGCAGATGGTGGGATCATTGCCCGAGGGCCAGTCGGCCGGCGCGATCGTCGCGGCCCTGCTTCCGGCGAACGCGCACTACGTGAAGGCGTTCGGCACGCTCGCCGCGGGCGTGCTGGCGAGTAGCGCGAATCGCGCCCCATCGCGGGTCGCACTCTTCTATGCCACCGACGACGACACCGCCGCGTCGGCCGCCGATCGGCTGATTCGCGCCGCCGGCTTCGAGCCCGTGCAGGCGGGCGGCGCCGCGGACGCCGGACGGCTCGAGCTGCCCAGCGGCGACTTGTCCCCGGTCGGGCTGAACGGGGCGCTCCTCGATCTCGACGAAGCACGCGCCGCGGTCGCGGCGGGAAAGGTGAACGCATGAGCACGATCGACACGTCTGCGCTGCCGGACTACGCGCCGGTCCCGCGCTCGGCGCTCGGCCCCGCGCTGAACGAGCAGGGCTACTACGTCGGCCGCGTCGAGCGGAACCTCTATTGGATCACCGACGGCACGTACCAGTCCGCATTCCTCACCACCTCGGACGGCGTCGTGCTGCTCGACGCGCCGCCGACGATCGGCAACAACATCCAGCGCGCCGTCGACGAGATCGCATCGGCGAACGGCGTGAGCAACAAGGTCACCCACCTCATCTACTCGCACCACCACGCCGACCACGTGGGTGCGTCCTCGCTGTTCGACAAGAACGTGACGCGGATCGGGCACGAGGAGACGCGGACGTTGCTGCTGCGTGACAACGACCCGGC
>DASXLN010000182.1:0-7264 GCA_036496165.1 Gaiellaceae bacterium
ACGCGCGGCTCTAGGCAATCCGTTCGGCCGAGCCTTCCGTAATCACGAAGGTCTCGACGTCCAAACGGGGGAGGAAGCTCGATGCCGTCGCTCCTACGCGCACGCGCAGTCATGGTCGCTGCAGTTGTCATCGCCGCCGCAACAAGCAGCGTTGCCGGTGCACGATCGCAGGCGAATGTCTACACGGCCCACGCGCTCGTCACCGATACGAGCGATGCGTCGCTCGTGAATGGCTGGGGCATCGTCGCCGGGCCGACGACGCCGTGGTGGACGTCGAACAACGGCACGAACACCTCCACCCTGTACTCCGGCAGCGGAACGAAGGTCGCCCTCACGGTGACAGTGCCCGGCGGGCCCACGGGAGCCGTCTTCAACGGCAACGCGGCCGACTTCGTCGTCAGCCAGAACGGGAAGAGCGGTGCGGCTCGGTTCCTGTTCGCGACCGAGGGCGGGATGATTCTCGGCTGGTCGCCGACCGTCAACGGGACGACGGCCATCCCGGGCGTCGACCGCTCCGCGACCGGTGCGGTCTACAAAGGCCTCACAACCGTCGGTGACCGGCTGTACGCGACCGACTTCCACAACGGCCGCGTCGACACGTTCGACGCGTCGTTTGCGCCTGTGAGCGTGAAGTTCACCGACGCTCGCATCCCGAAGGGCTACGCGCCGTTCGGCATCCAGGCGATCGGTGGGAACCTGTTCGTCACGTACGCGCTGCAGGACGCCGCGAAGAAGGACGACGTGCCGGGCGGCGGGTTCGGCTACGTCGACGAGTTCACGCCGGCCGGACAGCTTCTGGCGCGCGTTGCGACGGGCGGCCGCAAGAACGCGCCGCCCAACGCTCCCTGGGGTCTCGCGCAGGCGCCGGCCGCCTTCGGTGTCTTCGGCGGCGACTTGCTCATCGGCAACTTCGGAAACGGCCGCATCAGTGCGTACCAGGATCGGGGCGGCGGCCACTGGGTCTACAAGGGCCAGCTCCGGATCGGTGACGGGCACCTGCTGGCGATCGACGGGCTCTGGGGAATGGCGTTCGGGAACGATTCCGCCGCCGGCCCGAGCACGACGCTGTATTACGCCGCCGGGCCCGGCGGCGAACAGCACGGAGCATTCGGCACGGTCGCGAGCGGCTGATGGTGGTGAGGGTCGGGCCGCTGCGGCGCGGCCCGACCCTCGTCCTGCTACGGGCGAAGGACGATGCGGGCGGGGATGCGTCCCGCGTTGACGTCCTCGATCGCCTCGTTCACCTCGGAGAGGGGGCGCTCCTCGAGGATGACCTTCGTCTTGCCGGCGGCATGGAGCTCGAACACCTCACTGAGGTCGAGCCGCGTGCCGACGATCGAGCCGACGATCGTGATGCCGTTGAGGACGGTCTCGAAGATCGGCAGCTGGATGTAGTTGTCCGCCGGGAGCCCGACGAACACGAGCGTGCCCTTGCGGCGAAGCGATCCGTACGCCTGCTCGACCGCGCGCGGCGAGACCGCCGTCGCGATCGCCTGGTCGGCGCCGCCGAGCTTCTGGATCGCCGCGATCGGATCCTCCTCGAGCGCGTTGACGGTGAACTCGGCGCCGAGCGAGCGCGCGAGCTCGAGCTTCTCGTCGACGATGTCGACCGCGATCACGCGGCCGCCGGCGATCGCCGCGTACTGCACGGCGAGGTGGCCGAGGCCGCCGATGCCGAAGACGGCGACGAGGTCGGACGAGCGCGTGCCCGCGACCTTGACCGCCTTGTACGTCGTCACGCCGGCGCACGTGAGCGGCGACGCCTCGACCGGGTCGATCCCGTCCGGCACCTTGACGACGTAGCGGCCGAACGCCTTCGCGTACTCGGCCATGCCGCCGTCCATCGTGTAGCCCATCATCTGCTGGTTCGGGCAGAGCGTCTCCCAGCCGGAGACGCAGTACTCGCACGTCCCGCACGCGTAGCCGAGCCACGGCAGCGCGACGCGGTCGCCGACCGCGACCTCGGTGACGCCCGCGCCGAGCGCGGCGACGATGCCAACGCCTTCGTGCCCGGGCGTGAACGGCGGATTCGGCTTCACCGGCCAGTCGCCGTGGGCGGCGTGGATGTCGGTGTGGCAGAGGCCGCAGGTCTCGATCTTGACGACGATCTCGCCTGCGCCCGGAACGGGGATCGGCTTCTCGTCGATCGTCAGCGGCTCGTCGAAGCCGTGCACGACGACGGCGCGCATGACGCCGATCGCCGCCGGCCCGACGGCCGGCTTCATCTCGGTGGTGGCCATCTCGACTCCTTCGAATTGAGGTAGGTATGGCCAGCTTGCGCGGCGCGTGGCGGCGCGGCGTCGTGCCGTTCGCGGCATTGCGCTGCGGGAAGTCCGCAGCGGCGCTAGGCGACCGCTGCGCCCGCGCCGGCACGCGCACGTTCGATGCGATCCAGCCACACCGTCGCGCGCAGCGTCTTCAGGAGCTGTTCGGCTTCTTCCAGCAGCGGCTCCGCCTCCGCGTACGTCGCCGTCGACGCGAGCCACTCGCCGTACTCGACGAGCACCCGTGCAATGAAGTACGGCCAGTCGAGCTTCCGCGCGATCTCGACCGCCTCTCGGAAAGCGGGGGCGGCATCCTCGCCCCGCAGCCCGGCAAGGCGTGCCCGGATGATCGCAGCGACCTGGTCGATCTCCGTCGTCCGGTGGCCGGTCGGCATCTCGTCGATCATGGCGAGCAGCTCGATCAGCTTGGCCTCGTTCCCGAGCCGTGCGGCAGCGTCGGCGGCGGTGTCGAACTCGGGCGCGAAGTAGTGGCGACCCAGCGTCTCGCTCTCCGCCAGTGCTTCCTCCGCGCGGGCGAGCGCCTCGGCCGGTCTGCCCTCCGCGAGCAGAATTGCTGCACTGTGCGCGGCGAAGTTCACTCGCGCCTGCACCTGGCGGTCCCACCCTTCTGGGCGCTCCGCGATCTCCTGTTCGAACTCCTGGCGTGCCCGCGCCACGTCGCCGCGAGCGAGGCGGATCGGAGCGAATGCGCTCGCCTGCCCCCATGTGGAGAACGCCGCCTCGGTCTCCGCCCGGTCCCAGTCGCCGAGGTAGAAGTAGCCGGAGGCGAGGCTGCGACGTGCGCGCTGCTCCTGCTGGCGGTCGCCGACTCGTGTCGCAAGCTCGAGCATGCGCTCGTTGAGCTCCACCGCGCCGCGCGCGTCGCCGTCGACGGCGCGCTGGATGATGAGGTTGTTGAAGGCGCGGAGCGCGACGCTGGAGAGATCGTTCGCGAGCGCGACATCGAGCCCATGCTCCGTGAGCAGCCGAGCCTCGCGCGTGCGACCTCGCCAGTCCATGACGATGCCCTTCGTGATGAGGCCGTTCGCGAACGTCTCAGGCAGGTCGAGTGCCTCCGCGAGCCCGAGCGAGCGCTCGATCAGCGGGATCGCCTCGTCGTGCCGGCCGGCGAGAGTGAGCATGCGCGACAGCTCTGCGATCGCGAGCGCCAGGTCGGCATCCTCGGCTCCGGCCGATAGCACGCCGACGGAGTGTTGCAGCGCCTCGATCGCCTGCGGCACGTGGTCCTCGAAGAACAGGACGGAGCCGAGCCGCGCGCGCAGGCGGGCACCACCGCGTTCGTCGCCCTCGGCCTCGACGAGCTCGATCGCCCTCTCGAGGTGCCGGTGCGCGTCCGGAAGGCGGGCTGCCATGAACGCTGCGCGTCCGGCGCGCTCGTGCAGCGCGGCGTCCTCCGCGAGCTCGAGTGCCTGCTCGAAGTAGCGCAGCGCCTCTGCGGCGGCGGCGAGCGCCCCGGCCCGGTCTCCCGCGTGCACGAGGGCGAGCCGGGCCTGGCCGCGGATCTCCGCCGCATCGGCTGCCTCCGGATCGGCCTCGTACGCCGAGAGCAGATGGGCGGCGACGACCTCGACGGTCTCGTCTCCGGTCGACGCGAGATAGGCGGCGGCGGCGAGATGCCGCGCCTTCCGCTCCGGGCGCGCGAGCGTGTCGTACGCGACCTGCCGCAGCAGGTCCTGGAGGAAGCCGTACTGGCCGAGCTCCGGCGAGCGCGGATCGTTCTGCAGGCCGAGGATCTCGCGGCGGACGAGGAACGTCAGCAGCGGCTCGAGCTCCGCCTCGCTGCGTCCGCTCACTTCGGCGAGCGCGGTCTTGGTGAACGTCTTGCCGAGGATGGCTGCGTCCTGCAGCGCGCGGCGCTCGTCGGCGCCGAGATCGTCGAGGCGCGCAGCGGCGAGCGCATGCAGTGTCTCCGGCACCGCCAGCTCGCCGAGCTCGCCGGCGGGCACGTAGACGTCGCCTTCGCGCCGCAGCAGGCCCTTGTCGAGCAGCATGCGCACGGTCTCGACCGCGTACAGCGGCACGCCTTCGGCGCGCGCGAGGATGCGTTCGCGCGTGTCGTCGGGCAGTCCCGGGACGAGCCCCTCCAGCAGTTGCGCGATCGCCTCGTCGCTCAGCGGCTCGAGCGCGAGCGTGGTCGTGTTGCGCGCACTCGGCCAGTCGGGATGCCGGTCGGCGACGTCGGGCCGCGCGAGTGCGATGACGTAGATCGCGTGGTTGCGCGACCACTCGAGCAGGTACTCGACGAACTCGAGCAGTGACGCGTCCGCCCACTGCACGTCCTCGAACACGAGCACCACGGGGGCGCGCTCCGACAGCCGTTCGAAGAACAAGCGCCACGCGCCGAACAGGTCTTCCTTCTCGCGCGCCTGCCGGTCGTCCTCGAGCACGAGCAGGTGCGCGAGGCGCGGCTCGATCCACTGCCGCTCCTCGTCGTCGAGGACGAACTCGGTGAGCGCGGTTGTGAGCTTCTCGCGCGCAGATGCCGGGTCCTCGCCTTCGGCGATGCGGAAGCGCTCGCGCGCCATCTCCGCGAGCGCCCAGTAGGTGACGCCGTCGCCGTAGGAGAGGCAGCGGCCGCGGTGCCAGTACGCGAGCTCGGTGAGGCCGTCGAGGTACTTGAAGAGCTCCCACGCGAGGCGCGACTTGCCGATTCCGGCGATACCGAGGACGGAGACGAGGTGCGAGCGGCCCTGTTCGGCGGAGGAGTGGTAAAGCTCCTTCACGAGCCGGAGCTCGCGATCGCGTCCGACGAACGGCGGCTCGAGCCCTTCCGAGCGGCGGCGGCCGCCGACGCCGGCGGCGACGCGGAGGGCGCGCCAGAGGGGGACTTGCTCCGACTTGCCTTTCAGCTCGAACGCGCCCGCGTCTTCGTACACGACGGCCGCTTCGCTCGCGCGCCGCGTCGACTCGCCGACCAGGACCGTTCCGGGCTCGGCTGCGGACTGAACGCGCGAAGCGGTGTTGACGAGGTCGCCCGCGACGAGGCCTTGCCCGGTGGCGCCGAGCGTCACCGCGGCCTCGCCGGTGAGGACGCCCGCGCGTGCGCGCAGGCCGTCGTCGAGCGCCGCGACGGCTTCGACGAGATCGAGCGCGGCGCGGACTGCCCGCTCGGAGTCGTCCTCGCGCGCGGTCGGCGCTCCCCAGACAGCCATGACGGCGTCGCCGATGAACTTCTCCACCGTGCCGCCGTAGCGGCCGATGACGAGGCGGGCGGTGTCGAAGTAGCGCGTCAGCAGGCCACGGACGTCTTCGGAGTCGCGCGACTCCGAGAGCTGGGTGAAGCCGACGAGGTCGGCGAAGAGGATGGTGACGACGCGCCGCTCAACGGCGGTCGCGGCGGGCTCGGCGGCGACGAGGGCCGTTCCGCAGTCGCCGCAAAAGCGTTGGCCGGGCTCGTACGCCGCGCCGCAGCTTGGACAGGCGGTGGCGAGCGACGCGCCGCAGTTCCCGCAGAACTTTTGGCCCTCGCGGTTTTCGGCTCCGCAGCTCGCGCACTCGACCATGAGCGGAGCCTAGAACAGGTCTACGCGGTCGGGAAGCTCCCGCATCGCGGAAACGATGGACGCGCGCGCCACCGGGTGGTATCACCGGTGGGTGGACACCGCGCTGGCGGGGCTCGTCGGCCGTGAGGAGGAGCTGGCCCTCGCGCGGGCGGTGCGCACTGAGGCTGCGAGCAGCGTCGTCGTCTTTCGCGGCGCCGCCGGTATCGGGAAGACCACCGTTTGGGAGGCTGCGGTCGCCGCCGTAGTTGCGGACGGACTCCGGATTCTCGAGGCTCGGCCTGTTGAGGCGGAGCGTTCGCTCGGCTTTGCCGCGCTCGCCGATCTGCTCGAACCGATCGCGGACGAGGCGTTGCCCGAGTTGCCGAAACCGCAGCGGCGGGCCTTCGAGGCTGCACTTCTGCGGAGTAACGACGAGTCGTTCCCTCCGGACGTACGCACGCTCGGTGCGGCGCTTGTCCGATCGCTGCGAGTCGCAGGAGCCGGCCACGGCGTGGTGGTCGCCATCGATGACTTCCAATGGGTGGACCCGGCATCGCGCTCAGTCATCGAATTCGCGCTTCGTCGGCTGAATCTGGTCCCTGCCTCGGCCCTGCTCGCCGTTCGTCCGGCCGGTGCCGAAGAGCGGCTGTCGGAATTCGCCCGCGAGTCGTTCGTCCGCGTCATCGAGCTCGAGGGCTTGAGCCTCGGCGCGGTGCGACGCCTTCTCTTGGAGCGGCTCGGCGTCGACTTGTCTCGCGCATTGTTACGGCGCGTTCACGATGTTTCCGGCGGTAACCCGTTGTACGCCCTGGAGATCGTGCGCGCGCTCGTCGAACACGGCCTCGATCTCGGCGCGGAGAACGAGCTTCCCGTGCCGCGCGGGCTCGAGCCGTTGCTGCGCGAGCGGCTTGCATCCCTGCCGCAGCAGTCGAGGGTTGCGCTTGCGGCGGCCGCGATGCTGGCTGAACCTCGCGCCGACGTCGTAGAGACAGAAGGAGAGCTACAGCCGGCGATGGACGCCGGAATCGTTCGCGTCGAGGGCGAGATCGTCCGTTTCAGTCATCCGCTTCTCGCCTCTGTTGCGGTGGCGGCCCTTACCCCGAAACGCCGTCGTGACCTCCACGGCCGTCTCGCATCGGTGGTCGACGATGTCGAGCAGCAGGCACGTCATCTCGCGCTGGCCCATCCCGGGAAGGCGGAATCCGTATCGCGCCGGCTCGAGCTCGCGGCCGACCGCGCGCTTGCGCGGGGCGCGCCTGCGGCCGCGGGCGAGCTGCTCCTCTTGGCAGTCGATCGGGCGGCGGACGAGAACCGGCTTTCGACGTTGCGACTCGCGGCGTGTCGGGCCTTTACGAATGCCGGCGACGCCCGCGCAGCGCGCAAGGTCGCCGAGGAGTCCATGTCCGAGCTTCCGCCGGGAGTTGACCGGGCGAAAGTGCTCGTCATGCTTTCGAAGCTCACACGGGACGATCTGCCGGTCGCGGTCGAGCTTGCGCG
>DASXLN010000183.1:0-6361 GCA_036496165.1 Gaiellaceae bacterium
CATGATCCGCGAGAGCAGGATGTTCCCGACCTTGTCGTAGACGACGTCGGGCCACTCCACCCAGTGCTCCTGCACGAGGACGCACTTCATCCCGAGATGCGCGGCGACCGCTGCGACCTGGCGCGTGTGGTTCGACTGCACGCCGCCGATCGACACGAGCGTGTCGCAGCCCTGCGCGACCGCGTCGGCGGCGAGGTACTCGAGCTTGCGCACCTTGTTGCCGCCGTACGCGAGCCCGGAGTTGCAGTCTTCGCGCTTCGCCCAGATCTCGACGCGGCCGCCGAGGTGCTCGCTCAGCCGCTTCAGCGGGTGTACCGGCGACGGGCCGAACAGCAGCTCGACGCGCGGGAAGTCCTCGAGCACTACGAGCCGACGCGCTCGATGACGACCTGGGGCACGCGCGCATTCGGGCTGAGCCGCAGTGCCATACGCACGACCTCGGCGCAGTCCTCGGGGCGGATCATCTCGTCCGGTGCGATGCCGGACCACTGCGCCATCGGCGTGTCCACGAACTCGGGGCAGATGGCGATCGCGCGCACGCCGTCGGCGTCCAGCTCGGCGTTGAGCGAGTGCGTCAGCGAGATGACGGCGGCCTTCGTCGCGCCGTAGATCGCAAGCCCCGGCGTCGGCAACGTTCCGGCGATCGAGGCGAGGTTCACGATCCAGCCGCGCGACTCGCGCAGCAACGGGATCGCCGCCTGCGTGACGAGGAAGAGGCCGCGCAGGTTCACCGAGACCTGGAGATCGAAATGCTTCGCCGGGAGGTCCTCGACGCGCCCGCCGATGCCGACGCCGGCGGAGTTGACGAGGACGTCGAGGCGGCCGAAGCGGTCGCGGTGCTCGGCGACGAGCCGCGCGCACTCGTCCGCGTCGGAGACGTCGGCGGCGACGGCGAGAGCACCGAGGTCGTCGGCGGCCGCCTGCACCTTCTCCGCGCGCCGCGACGCGAGCGTCAAGCCGTAGCCCTCGTCGCGCAGCATGCGCGCGATCGCGAGACCGATCCCGGACGAGCCGCCGGTGATGAGCGCTGCCCTCTCCACCGTGCGTACAGTAGACCGGGTGGAAGCATCCGCGCTCACGAGCCTGACCGTGGGCGGCGGCTGCGCCGCGAAGTACTCGGCGGCGCGCCTCGAGGAGCTGCTGCGCGGCTTCGTGCCGGCGGAGGCGGAGAACCTCCTCGTCGGCCTCGACCCGGCGGACGACGCCGCGGTCTACAAGCTCGACGACGAGCGCGCGCTCGTGTTCACGGTCGACTTCTTTCCGCCGCTCGTCGACGACCCGTCCACGTTCGGACGCATCGCGGCGACGAACGCGCTCAACGACGTGTTCGCGATGGGCGGGACGCCGCTCCTCGCGCTGTCGATCGCGGCGTTCCCGGAGGAGCTGCCGAATGACGTCCCCGCGCGCGTGTTCGCCGCCGCGGCCGAGACGGTGCGCGAGGCGGGTGCTGTGCTCGCCGGCGGGCATACGATCCGCGACGCGGAGCCGAAGTACGGGCTCGCCGTCGTCGGCACAGTCCACCCGGACGGGATCTGGCCGAAGTCGGGCGCGCAGCCCGGCGACGCGCTCTTTCTGACGAAGCCGCTCGGCACCGGGCTCGTGCTCGCCGCGAAGGCCGACGCAGGCGAGGCGATCCGGTGGATGACGACGCTCAACGCCGCCGCTGCAGACGCGCTCCGTCCGTTCTCGCCGAACGCGGTCACCGACGTGACCGGCTTCGGCCTCTTCGGGCACGCGCACGAGATGGCGTCGCGAAGCGGCGTGCACATCGCGATCGACGTTCTCCCTGCGATGACCGGTGCGCTCGAAGCGGCGCAGGCCGGCGTGCGCACGGGCGGAGACGGCCACAACCGCGAGTTCGCGCCGGTCGACGCGGACGGTGTCGACGAGGCCGTGCTTGCGCTCGGCTACGACGCACAGACGGCAGGCGGCCTGCTCATCTCGCTGCCCGCCGACAAGGCGCTCTCGCTCGAGAGCGCGTTCAAGGCCCGCGACCTCTTCATCGCCCGCGTCGGCCGCGTCGACAGCGGGAGCGGAGTCTCAGTCAGCTAGCTCGCGCTTCCGCGCGAGGATCGACTTTCGCTTCGCGACAAGCTCCGACTCGAGCCGCTGCAACTCGTCCATCCGGTGGCGGACGAGCTCGATCTGCGTCTCGACGTGCGGAAGCGCAGCGTCGAGCAGGCGCACGCGCTCGGTGTCGGAGTCGGTTGCCTGGAAGCGCTCGCGAATCGCTGCGCGCGCCTCCTCGGCCTCGACGAGCTGCTTCAGCTCGTCGAGCGAGAGATTCAAGAGATCGCGCAAGCGCGTCAGCTCGGTCAGGCGTTCGACGTCACCGTCGTCGTACGCGCGGTGCTCGCCCTTTCGCCGCTCGGGCGGCCCGGGGAGCAGGCCGATCTCCTCGTAGTAGCGGATCGTCCGCGGCGTGAGCCCCGTCCGCTCCGCGACCTCGCCGATCCTGATCACGCCGCCTCCGCCTCGAAGATCTCGTCGAGCGTCACATCGCTGCTCACGTGAGCGGGGCGCATGAGCGAGACGGCGGCGCCGAGGAGCGAGACCCCGGCGAGCACCCACAGCGCCATGTGCATGTTCGCGATGAACGGATCGAGCTGCTTCTTCGAGAGCCCGGACGTGATGCCGGAGAAGATCTTGAACAGCACGGTCGTCGGCACGGCGGACGTGACGACCGCCATGACGAATGCGATCGAGATGACCGCGCCCGTGTTCTGCAACATGACACGCGCGCCGGCGGCGATGCCACGCCGGTGCACCGGCACGACACCCATCATCGCCGACGTGTTCGGGCTGTTGAACATGCCCGAGCCGATGCCGACGAGCAAGAGCCACGCCGCGCTCCAGACGTAGGCCGTGTGCGCCTGCAGGGTCGTCATCCCCGCAAGGCCGGCGGCAGAGACGAGCATGCCGAGTGCCGCGAGCCCGCGCGAACCGCGACGGTCGGCGAGGATGCCGGCCACCGGCGAGGCGACGAGCATCCCGATCGCCATCGGCGCGAGCTCGACGCCGGCGCGAATCGGCGAGGCGCCCTGCGGCCCCTGGAAGTAGAAGACGAACAGGAACATGAGCGCGAAGCGCGACAGGCCGTTGATGAACGCGGCACCGGACGCAGCCGCGAAGAGCTTGTTCTGGAAGAGCGAGAGGTCGAGCATCGGCGCGCGGCCGTGCCGCTCGATGAGGACGAAGAGCGGCAGCAGCACGATCGCGGCCGCGAAGCCGGCGATCACGAGCCAGTTGTTCCACCCGGTGAGGCCCCCCTTCGACAGCGCGAGGACGAGGCCGGTGAGCCCGACGACGAACGTCGCCGTGCCGGCGAGGTCGAGCCCGCGTTCCTTGTCCCTCCCGGAGATCTCGTGCAGCACGAGATACGCCCACGCCGACCCGATGAGGCCGAGCGGGACGTTGAACCAGAAGACCCACGGCCACCTGATCGCGACGAGTGCGCCGCCGAGCACGGGGCCGATGACGAGACCGACCGCAGCGACCATCGTGTTCGTCCCCATCGCGAGGCCGAGCTCCTCCTTCGGGAACGCGTCGGTGACGAGCGCGGCCGCGTTCGCGAAGAGGAACGCGCCCCCGACGCCCTGGAGCACGCGCCAGAGGATCAGCTGCGTGCCGCTGCCCGCGAAGCCGGCGCCGAGCGACGCGCCGGAGAAGACGAGAAAGCCGAGGACGTAGGCGTGCTTGCGACCGAAGAGGTCGGAGAGCCGTCCCGCCGTCAGCACGAGGACGGTCGAGACGATCATGTAGACGAGGATGACCCAGACGAGCTGCAGCAGGGTCGTATGCAGGCTGCGCTCGAGGTCGGGAAGCGCGATGATGAGGGTGCCCGAATTGACCGTGGCGAGGAGCATCCCGAGGCTCGTGCAGGAGAGCACCCACCATTTGAAGCGATCACTGTGTCTGCGACTGCGAAGAAATCTCATTCTTACGTCAACGTCAGTTTAGCGGACCGGCTCACGCTGAGTCCGGAGGCGTTCCGCCGCGTCGCGTGGTGGGGCGTCGCCTGCCTCGTCCTCATCGTCGGGACGGGAGCGACCGTGCGGCTCACCGGTTCCGGCCTCGGATGCCCGCACTGGCCGACGTGCAACAGCACCCATGCCCTGCCGAAGGGCTACCACTCGGACATCGAGTTCTCGAATCGCGTCGTCTCCGCGATCACCGTGTTCTCGACGCTCGGCCTCGCCCTCGCTGCGTGGCGGACGCGCGGAATCGGGCGGCGGACGAAGTGGCTCGCCACGGCGGTCTTCGCCGGCACGCTCGCGCAGGCGCCGCTCGGCGCGATCACCGTCTACTACGACCTCGATCCGTACCTCGTCATCTCGCACCTGCTTCTGTCGCTGACGGTCCTCGGGCTCGGCGTGCTGACGCTGCTGTCCGCGTACAACGGCGGAGATGCACTACCGGCGATCGCGCGGCTCGGCGGCGCCGTCCTGCTCGTCGCAGTCGCGGCGCTCGTCGTCACCGGAACACTGTCGACTGCATCGGGGCGCTTCCCCGGGAGCTCGGGGACGAAGGTCGTCGAGCGAATCTGGATCTTCCACTCCGCGGTCTGGCTGCACGTGCGAGCCGTCGCCGCATTCGGAATTGTGTTCCTCGTCCTCGCCGCCTGGGCGTGGCTGAAGCGCGCGCAGTGGCCGTGGCTCGTCCGCGCGTGCGCTGCGCTGCTGTTGATCCTGCTCGCGCAGATGGCGATCGGCGAATACCAGTACCGCAATTACGGAACCGTGCCGTGGTGGCTCGTCGTCGCGCACGTCGTTGCGGCAGCCGTCCTCTTCGCGTGGACGGTCGGTCTGGTCGCCCGGCTCTGGCGGCCCGTCCGGCAATAGACTCCCGGAATGTCCGAGCTGAACGTCTCGTTCAGGCCCGAGCTGAAGCGGCCGGTGCTGATCGCGGCTTTTCGCGGCTGGAACGACGGCGGGCATGGCGCGTCGCTCGGCGCTGCGTATCTCGCGAAGCAATGGGGTGCCGCTCGCTTCGCGGAGATCGACCCGGAAGGGTTCTTCGACTTCCAGGCGGTGCGTCCGCACGTCTCGCTCGTCGACGGTGAGACGCGCCGCGTCGACTGGCCCGACAACGGTTTCTTCCACGCCGCCGTTCCCGGCGCGAACCGCGACGCCGTGCTCCTTCTCGGCATCGAGCCGAACCTGCGCTGGAAGACCTTCTCGGATCTGGTGCTCGAGCTCGCGCGCGACCTCGGCGTCGAGATGGTCGTGACGTTCGGCTCGCTCCTCGCCGACGTGCCGCACACGCGGCCTGCGCCGGTCACCGCGGCGGCGACCGATCCGAAGCTCGTCGCCGAGCTCGGCCTCGAGGCGTCGCGGTACGAGGGGCCGACGGGAATCGTCGGCATCGTCCACGACGGCTGCCGCGAGGCGGACATCGCATCCGTGAGCCTGTGGGCAGCAGTGCCGCATTACGTCTCGCTTGCGCCGAGCCCGCGCGCGGCCCTCTCGCTCGTGCGCCGCTTCGGTGAGCTGATGCACATCGACGTCGACCTGCGCGAGCTCGAGCAGGCGGCGGAGGAATACGCGGAGCAGGTGAGCGAAGCGGTATCGACGGACGCGGAGACCGCGGCCTACGTCGAGGAGCTCGAGCAGCGCGTCGACGCGCTCGCGCCCGACGTCGATCTTCCGTCCGGTGACACGCTCGCGGCCGAGCTCACGCGCTTCCTGCGCGAGCGCGATGAAGAGAACGGCGAGGGTCCGGACGGACCCGCCGTCTAGGTGATCGTCCGCGCAGCGGCGGGCGGTCTCGGGCTCGTCGTCCTCCTGAGCGGCGCCGTCTTCTTCTTCCAGGGGATCGGCGTCATCGGCGGCTCGTTCATGAGCGGCTCGACGAAGTGGGCCGTCATCGGCGCGCTGCTCGTCGCCGCCGGGCTCGGCCTGCTCGCGGCCGCACGGTTCAGGTCTTAGTGGCCGGCCTGCTCGAGGCCGCCGCGTTCCTGCTCGAGCTCGCGGCGCTCGTCGCGTACGGGATCTGGGGCCACCACGTCGGCGGCATCGCGCTTGCCGTCCTTCTTCCCGTCCTCGTCGCCGTGATCTGGGGCGTCGCTCTGTCCCCGCGCGCTCCTGTCCACGTTCCCGCTCGGCCGAAGCTCGCTCTTCGCGTCGGCGTCCTGCTGTTGTCCGGGGCCGCCCTCGCCGCCGCCGGCCACGTCGGCTGGGGCATCGCCCTCGGGCTGGCCGTTCTCGCCCACAACGCTCTGCTCGCCGCCCGCGGCCGCTGACGGCTTCCGCCGTCTGCGCCGCCGCTTCGACGCCGACGTCGCCGGCTGCTCGGCCGTCTGCGCGGTCTGCGTCTGGGCGGCCGTCTCCTCGCCGGGCTTCTTCTTGCGCCGCCGCCGCCG
>DASXLN010000184.1:0-5287 GCA_036496165.1 Gaiellaceae bacterium
GGTCTGGAACCTCACGATCAAGCGGCACACGGTCGCCGTCGTCAGCGACGGCACCGCGGTGCTCGGCCTCGGCGACATCGGCCCTGCGGCCGCGCTGCCGGTGATGGAGGGCAAAGCAGTGCTGTTCAAGGAGTTCGGCGACGTCGACGCGTTCCCGATCTGCCTCGACACCACCGACCCTGACGAGATCGTCCGCACCGTGCAGGCGATCGCGCCTGCGTTCGGTGGGATCAATCTCGAGGACATCTCCGCACCGCGCTGCTTCGACATCGAGCGCCGGCTGCGCGAGTCGCTCGACATTCCAGTCTTCCACGACGACCAGCACGGGACGGCGATCGTCGTCCTCGCGTCGCTGCTCAACGCGCTTCGTGTCGTCGGCAAAGCGATCGAGGACGTCCGCATCGTCACCACCGGCTGTGGTGCCGCCGGCATGGCGGTGACGCGCACGCTGCAACGCGCCGGCGCGACGTGGATCGTCGGCTGCGACGAGGGCGGCGCGCTCTATCGCGGCCGCCCCGGCCTGAACGACGCGAAGCGCGAGTACGCCGAAACGACGAACCCGGAGAACCTCCGAGGCACCGCCGACGAGCTGCTCGAGGATGCCGACGTCTTTATCGGCGTCTCCGTCCCCGGCGCGATCTCGGTCGAGGGCGTGCAGCGGATGGCGGATCGCGCCATCGTGTTCGCGATGGCGAACCCGACGCCCGAGGTCGACCCCGAGTCGATCGAAGGGCTCGCCGAGGTGATCGCCACGGGCCGCTCCGACTACCCAAACCAGATCAACAACGTCCTTGCGTTCCCGGGCGTCTTCCGGGGCGCGCTCGACGTGCGCGCCCGGACGATCAACGGCGAGATGGAGCTCGCAGCCGCACGCGCGATCGCAGAGACGATCGCCGACGACGAGCTCTCCGCCGACTACGTCGTCCCGAGCGTGTTCAACCGTGCCGTCGCGCCCGCAGTCGCGGCGGCCGTTTCCCTCGCAGCCGAGGCGACCGGGGTTGCCCGGCGTTCGCTGCACGCACCGGAGGAGGCAGTCGCATGACGATCGACATCAGTCACGCCGAGCGGGCACTGCCTGCGCCGTTCGAGAGCGCCACGGTCGAGGACGCGATGAGCCCGGGCGTAATTAGCTGCCCGCCGGAGACTCCCCTCCGCGTCGTCGCGCGGATGATGGCGACGTTCAACGTCCACTCGGTGTTCGTCTTCGAGCATCGGAACGAGGACGACGAGGACGCGCAGCTCTGGGGCATCGTCTCCGATCTCGACCTCGTCGCCGCGGCCCGCCTCGACGTCGACGAACGCACCGCCGGCGGCAGCGCAGTCACACCGATCGTCGCCGTGCGGACGGACGCGCGGCTCGCGCATGCAGCCGACCTGATGGCGCAGCACGGGGTCGCCCACCTCGCCGTCGTCGAGCCGGCAAGCGGGCGGCCGATCGGCGTCATCTCGACTCTAGACATCGCCCGCGCGATCGCGGTCGAGCGCGGCGTCGCGGAGACGCAGGCCTCGGGCTAACCGAGGGAGGTGTAGGTCGCTTCGCAGTTCTTGAAGACGGTGCCGGACCCGGTGCCGATGCAGACGTCGGTGCCGACGCCGCCGTCGATCGTCTCCTTCGACGCGCCCGAGACGATGCAATCGTTCCCAGCGCCGCCCGTGAGTGTGCCCTTCGCGGCAGACGCGTCGAGGATGAGGTCGTTGCCGCTCGTCCCGGTCGACGTCCCCGACGTCGAGACGATGAGATGGCTCAGGCTCATGCCGATGCAATGCGACGGCAGGAGCTCGGCGAGGGACGTGGCGTCGCTCGAGACGCCCGCATTCGAGAGCGGGACGACGTTTGCATCCGTGAAGCTGATGACGAGACCGGCGACGACGACGAGGACGAGGCCGGCCCCGATCCAGCGGAGCGGGACGCCCTTGCGCCGGCGCGTCGGTGGCGGCAAGACCGGAAGGGCCGCGGCAGGCGCCGCCGCGGCGCTCACGTACCAGCGGCCGCCGTCCTCGACCGCGTACAGCGCCCGTTCGACGTCGTGCAGGATCGGCCGCTCGAGGTAGCGCGCGAACCCGACGAGGTTGGCGAAATCGGCGACCTCGATCGTCGACTCCCGGGGATCGAGCGTGGCGACGGCGACGACGACGCAGCCGCTCTTGAGCGCAGCGCGCTGCTCGGGCGTCCAGACGTCGCGCCGGCGCCGCCACGGGCGCGTCGCGATGACGATCGCCGCGAGACCGATGAGGCCGATGCCGATCCCGCGCAGGTCGAGGACGGAGAGCGGGTGCTGCGCGATCCGCACCTGGTTCGCGACCTTGCCGGGGATCGATCCCGGCACGGACGGGTGGAGCGCCGCCTCGAGATCGGTTGCAGCCGACGACTGGCCGTAGGTCACTCCCGCCGGCAGCGACGGGGCGGCGACGGCGAGCTTGATGAGCGCGTTCGACATGGTGAACGGGAGCTGCGGCGCGAAGAAGAGCTCGACGGGGTGTCCGTTCACATACGCGTGCCCGCGCACGACGGCCGTGATGACGATGTCGTGCTCGATGGTCGACGTCCCGGCGTCGACCGCGAGCTGGTCGGCCAGTGCTCCGAGAGCCTTCAGCGCGACGACCGTGCGGATGGCGGCGTGATCGCCTGAGAAGCTGCGCGGCTTGACGAGGACGTACGTGTGGTGCCAGCTGGAGGTCTCCGACGAGATACGGGCGACGATGCCGATCGTGCCGCGCATCCCGTGGGAGTACGCCGAGGAGAATCGGTAGGAGAACGAGAGCGCTGTCATGTTGACGGCGCTGAGGAAGAGTGGCTGCCCCGTGTGCGCGTACCCGTCCGGGTACGCGACGTTCGGGCGCACCGCCTTGGCGAGATACGAGTACACGCCGCTCTGGGAGTACGCGCCGGGAATCGGCGCCGACTTTCGCGCCGGCGTCGTGAAGCCGACCGCAAGCGCTGCCGCGGCGGCTGCGACGAGCACGATCGTGCCCGCGTCCTCGGCCGGATGACGGGGACGGTGCAAATGACGCAGATGAGTCTTCAACTCACGCCTCCCGCGACGCCGTCGGCGGCGCGCCCGCGCGGGGAACGCCAGCGCGAGGACCGCAAGCCCCGCCAGCCCCGCAGAGTGCGAAGGCTTGCCGATGAACGACAAAGCGTTGCCGGCCTTGGGGACGTGGAACCAGAGCGTGCCCAGCAGCTCGCTGCGTCCCACCGAGCCGGGATCGACGAATCCGTTGTGGTCGCCCTTGAAGACGTAGCGCCCGGACCGGATCGCGTAGATGCGATGGAGGACCGGCCGGTGGAGCACCGGGCTCTCGTAGAGCACGACGTCCCCGACCGCGACATGGGATGCGGGCCGCACGAGGACGAGATCGCCCTTGTGCAGCATCGGCTCCATGCTGTCGCCGACGGTCGACGTGTAGATGACGGAGCCGCCGAGCTGCGCCGGAGCGAGGGTGAAGAAGAGCACGGCGAGAGCGCCGATGAAGCATGCAACTGCCACATGACGCCCTCGCCCACTGGTCACTGCGCCGCGACGACGGTGAGAGACGACAGCTTGTCGGCGGTCAGCTGCGGCGAGGTGGTGCCGCAGGTGACCGTGTCGCCGGCCGTGTTCGTCGTGCACGTGAACGTGCTCGGGCCGCCGCTCGTGAGCACGGCCTGCACGATCACCTTGCCGGAGCCCGTGCTCGGGATGACCGGGCTGACGTTGAACGTCAGCGAGTCGATGTTCGCCGGCGTGGTCGCGTTGAGCGCGTAGTGCACGTTCGTGACCGTGTACCCCGAAACGGTGCCGCTGCCGGAGCCGGCATTGCTCGTGGGAACGGTGTTCGCCGCCGTGAACGCATACGCGCCCCCGGCGACGGCCGCCGCGGCGCCGAAGGCGACCGCGAACCGCGTGAGACGGTGTGTCATCGCTCCAGTCCTTTCCGAGTGCCGCATGTCACTTCGCAGCATCGGAAGGAGGGCACCGGCGCGAATGCGCACGTTTCCGCGGTCTCGACTCCTCTTTTTCGGGCCCCGCCGTACGCCTTTCGGCGGGGCCCGTCAGTCCGGAAGTGCTAGGCGGGGGCCGACGCCGCTGCCGGCTCGAGAGGCACCTCGACCGTGTCCGCGCGGACGCCGGCGCCGAACCAGTAGCCGACGAGCCCGAAGAGGACGATCACGGCGAGCGTCCCGAGCGTGAGGATCTCGAACGTCCCCCGCGTCACGCTCCAGCTGTCCTTGAACGAATAGCCGACCCCGAAGAGCTTCTCGAGCACGTCCGGAAACACCGCCACGAACGAGCCGAGCGCGATCCAGAACGTCGTCAACACCGTCGACGTCCAGAGCCCGGCCATGCCAAACGGATGGACGTACGGCCGGTGCACGTGCGGGTGCGAATAGCGCAGCTTCAGGGTTGCCGGGAAGATCCAGAGATAGGAGAGCAGCGTCGTCGAGATCGCGATGTCGAGGACGACGACGAACTTCGCGTTCTGGCCGCCGTTGAAGGCGGCGAGCGCGACGATGAAGAAGAGGCTCGAGACGATCCCGGACATCATGTTGACGCGCACCGGGGTCCCGAGCCGTCTGTTGAACACGCCGAAGAACGGGAAGAAGGCGCCGTCGTAGGCCGCGACCGCCTGGATGCGGTCGGAGCCGATCATCCAGACGGCTCCCGATGTGATGAGCGCGCCGATGAAGGACAGCGTCATGATCACGAGCAGCACGTGCGCCGCGCCGCCGTACACGCCGTGGAATGCGACGGTGACCGCGTCGATGAACCCGCCGATGTTCGTCACCTGCTTGAGCGGAAGCACGAGCAGGATGCAGAAGACCGGGACGACGTACATGAGCACACCGGTGATGCCACTGCGGAGGATCGAGAGCGGTACGTCCCGCTGTGGGTCCTCCATCTCCTCGGCGGCAGCGTTCTGGAGCTCGAAGCCGACGTAGTTGAACAACAGAATGGGAACGAGCCCGAAGAAGACGGCGCGTGTCGGAGTGAAGTGGCCCTGGAAGTGCGAGAAGCCGTGCTTCGCCCCGTAGATGATCATCGTCAGGGAGAAGAAGCCGAGCACGATGGCGCGGAGGACCGCGCCGAGGTTCGGGATCCACTTCCCGTACCGCAGCGAGATGATCGCGACACCGATCGAGATCCAGATGAACACCAGGCCGAACACGTAGTCGCCGGTGCTCGAGTTTCCGATCGGCGAGATGTTCGCCGACCACGCCGCCACGGCGGTGAACGCGAGCGAGCCGCCGACCCAGAGCGGATTCGTCACCCAGTAGAGGATCGCGGCAATGCCGCCGTGCAGCCGG
>DASXLN010000185.1:0-3645 GCA_036496165.1 Gaiellaceae bacterium
GATGCACGCGCGGCTGCTGCCGCAGCTCCGCGAGGTCGCGGCCGCGCGGCTGGCCGCCCACCACGGCGTCGGCCTCGCGCAGGCGCACGACCTGCTCGGCGACGAAGCGTGGGAGCTGCTGCGCGCCGACCGGCCGGTGCCGGACGACCGCGGCGCGCCCGGGCTGCCGCTTCGTCGAATCGCCGGCCTCGTCGATGCGATCGAGCGCCTGTGATGGAGCTCGCCGAGCTTCGCGACCGCTCGGGGACGATCCTCGACGAGGTCGAGAAGGCCATCGTCGGCAAGCGCCACGCGCTCGAGCTGATCCTGCTCGCGATCCTGAGCGACGGTCACGTCCTGCTCGAGGACTATCCCGGGCTCGCGAAGACGCTCGCGGCGCGCTCGTTCGCACGCGCGACATCGCTCTAATTCGCGCGCATCCAGTTCACGCCCGACCTGATGCCCTCCGACGTGACGGGCTCGTCGGTGTTCGACCAGCGCCGCGCCGAGTTCGAATTCGTGCCGGGCCCGATCTTCACCAACCTCCTCCTCGCGGACGAGATCAACCGCGCCCCACCGAAGACGCAGGCGGCGCTCCTGGAGGCGATGCAGGAGCGGCAAGTCACATCCGAGGGCATGACGCGGCAGCTGCCGCCGCCGTTCATCGTGCTCGCGACGCAGAACCCGATCGAGTACGAGGGCACGTATCCGCTCCCCGAGGCGCAGCTCGACCGCTTCCTCGTCCGCGCCGGCATCGGGTATCCCGCACGGGAGCACGAGATCGAGATGCTCGGCCGGCGGATCGAGCGCGGCGAGGACGAGGTCGAGCTCTCACCCGTCGTCGACGCGCCCACGCTTCTCGCGATGCAGCGCGCCCTCGAACAGGTCCACGTGTCGGTCGCGATCGAGGGCTACATCGTCGACGTCGTCGCGGCGACGCGCGCCTCACGGCAGCTCGCGGTCGGCGCCAGCCCGCGCGGCAGCCTCGCGCTGTTGAAGCTGTCGCGCGCGAAGGCGGCGCTCGCCGGGCGCGACTTCGTCGTCCCCGAGGACGTGAAAGCCGTCGCCGCGCCGGCGCTCGCGCACCGGCTGACGTTGCGTCCGGAGCTCTGGGTGCAGCGGATTCGCGGCGAGGACGTCGTCGCCGAGGCGCTCGAATCGGTGCCGACGCCGCCGGCCGAGGACGTCCGCGCCACGTGACGCGTCACGTCGCGCCGCGGCTGCCGGGTTACGCGGCGCTCGCGGCCGCAGGCCTCCTCGCCGGGCTCGCGCTCGGGCGAGTCGAGCTCGTCGCGCTCGCGGCGCCGTTCGCGCTCGCAGCCGTTCTCGCGCCCGCGCTCGCCCGCGAGCCGAAGCTGAGGGCGCAGCTCGAGCTCGACCGGGAGCGCGCGCTCGAGACGGAGCTCGTTGCCGCGACCGTCTCGATCGGCGCGGACGCAGCGGAGTGCGTCGACGTCCTGCTCGAGCTTCCTCCGGAGCTTTCGACGGCGGGGACCAACCCGCGCTCGATCGCAGTCGCGGCAGACTCGGCGCGCACGATCGAGCTGCGGCTGCGCTGCGACCGCTGGGGCGCGTTCGTGCTCGGGCCGGTCCTGTTGCGTGCGCACGACCGCCTCGGCTTCTACGCGTGGGAGACGCGACTCGGCGGGCGCGCGCCGCTGCGCGTGTACCCGAGCGTGGAGACATTGCATGCGCTTCTTCCGCCGCTCGAGACCCAGGTGTTCGTCGGCAACCAGGTGTCGCGGACGAAGGGCGACGGGATCGAGTTCGCCGACGTGCGCGCGTGGGCTCCCGGCGACCGGCTGCGACGTATCAACTGGCGCGCGACCGCCCGGCGCGGCGAGCTGTGGGTGAACGAGCAGCATCCGGAGCGGAACACCGACGTCGTCCTCTTCCTCGACACGTTCACCGACGCGCAGCGCAGCGGCCGCGGCACGCTCGACCTCACGGTGCGCGCGGCGACCTCGCTCGCGCACGGCTACCTCCAACGCAAGGACCGCGTCGGGCTCGTCAGCTTCGGCGGCTTTCTCTCATGGCTGCTGCCGGCATCGGGGACGCGGCAGCTCTATCGCGTCGTCGACTCCCTGTTGCAGATGGACATCGTGCTGAGCTTCGCGGCGCGCGGCGTCGACGTGCTGCCGCCGCGCTCGCTGCCGCCGAAAGCGCTCGTCCTCGCGCTGACGCCACTGCTCGACCCGCGGACGGCGCCCGCACTGCTCGACCTCCGTGCGCGCGGTTTCGATCTCGTCGTCGTCGAGGTCTCCCCGGTTCCGTTCGTCGACGAGGGCGAGAGCGAGCTCGACCGGCTCTCGTACCGGCTGTGGCGTCTCGCGCGCGAGGCGATGCGCGCGCGCTACCAGCAAGCAGGCGTCCCCGTCGTCGAGTGGATCGACGGCGTCCCGCTCAACGTCCCACTCGAGGAGGTGTCGGCATTCAGGCGCTACGCCAGGCCCGCACGCGTATAGCCCTCGCGCTCGTGTCCGTCGCGCTTTACGGCGGCGTGCTCGCGGACGTGCTCGCGCACGCGCCGCGGGCGATCCCCGGAACGGCTGCGCTCGGCGGAGTCGGCGCCCTGCTGCTCGTCGCTGCGCTCGTGCGCGCCGAGGCGGCGCTCGTCGTCCCGCCGGTCGCGTTCCTCGGCGTCGCGTACGCGGTCGCGCTCGTCGTCCACGGCTCACGGGTCGACGACGCAGCACCGCTCGTCGCGGTCGGACTGCTGCTCAGCGCGGAGCTCGCGTCGTGGTCGGTCGACGCACGCCTCCGGATCCCGGCCGAGCGAGCGGTCGTGCGTGCGCGCGCGCTCGCGCTGTTCGGCCTCGCCTTCGCGGCGATCGCGCTCTCCGCGCTTGCGGTCGCGCTCGCGGCGGCGCCGGCCGGATCCGGTCTCGCGTGGACGCTGCTCGGCGCTGCGAGCGCGGTCGCCGTGATCGGCCTCGCGGTCAGGCTCGCGAGGACGAGCTAGGACGAGCGGTCGCGCTCGCGCCGCTCCTCGGCGTCGAGCGGATCCTCTGGCGCGCCGCCGGGGCCGCTCATCGCCGTCCCCTCGGCTTCGACGAGCGCCTCCGGGCGAGCGAAGCGATACCCCGGCGCCTGCTCGCCGCCGCGCGGGTCGCCTGCGCGGTCGAGCGCATGCAGGTCACCCTGCTGCTTGTCAGCGCGCTGCTTCTCGCCGCGCTTTCGCCACCGTCCGAACACGAGGACCCCGTGCCCAGGGCGCCGCTACACTAACCGCCGCTCCGGGCGCATTCGTCTAGTGGCCTAGGACACCGCCCTCTCACGGCGGCGGCACGGGTTCGAATCCCGTATGCGCCTCTTCGAAGAAGCCCCTGCTCTGCGGGGGCTTTGTCGTTTCCGCCTCGAACGCGAGTTGGATCGCAATACGACCACCCCAATGGTGCTCAAGGCCGGGCCTCACCGACGTCGATAGGGGAGGGAACTCACTCATCGGTCACCCAGCCTGAAGGAGACCCATTCATGCTCCATGCAATCCGCACCCGGCTCGCACGTGAAGAGGTCGGCTTCACGCTGATCGAGCTTCTGGTCGTCATCGTGATCCTCGGCATCCTCGTCGCGATCGCAGTGCCGTCCTACCTCAGCTTCCGCGGCAACGCCCAGGACGCTGCAGCCCAGTCGAACGTCCGCTCGGCGATCCCGGCCGCTGAGGCC
>DASXLN010000186.1:0-8349 GCA_036496165.1 Gaiellaceae bacterium
GTTGTCGAACTGGGTGTACCGGTTGTTGATCGGCTTGCAGTTCGCCTCGCCGTCTTCGCAGCCGTTGGGGATGACGAGGTTGTAGTCGGCGACGTTCCCGCTCGCGAGGTCCCCGTTGAACGTCGTCATCCCGTCGTCGGCCGTGCCGGCCGGGACGTCGTTCGCGAGGCACTCCTGGTACGAGACGTCGGTGAAGTCGATCGGCGGGTTGCCGGTCGTGTAGAAGCCTGTCAGCGGGCACGGGTCGTTGCTCGCGCAGGACCCGCCGGATCCGGTGTCGCACTTCGCGGTGCCGGCCTCGAGCCAGACCTTCCAGCTCCCCTTCGCAACGTCGAGCTGGTGGAAGACGTTGTCGACGTTGTCGCGGCACGCGTACCCGCCGTCGGACTGCTCGCAGGACGTGAACTGTCCGCTCGTGAGCGCGACGTAATTCGCTTGCGACCAGTGCGTCGCCGCGTGGTAGTTGTCGAGCCACGCCGACCGCGGCCGCAGCGTCGTCTGGAGATACGGCGCGTTCGTCGCCGTCACGTGCTGGTAGTCCGTGTTCTCGCCGATGATCACGAACACGTGCCCGAAGCGCGGGACGCCTTCGCTCTGGCTTGCGGCGGACGCAGTCGAGAGCACACCGAGCGCGGCGAGCGTGACGAGGAGGACGGCGCGGCGCAACGACATCGCACGGAGCATGTCGCAGACGCGTGCGACGGCGCGGCTACGCGCGGGTAACAGTCAGGAAACGACCGTCAGCCGCGACGCCGGTAGTACAGACCTTTGCCGAGACGCAGATATGACCATCCGCGCGACGACGCGCGGACGCGACCGACACCGCCGGTGACGCCGAGCCCGCGCCGCGAGAGCGTGACGCTCCCGCCGGGGATCTTGAACAGCCGGATCCAGGCCTGGCCCCTCATCGGCGCTGGAGATGACCCGTCGACGGGCAGACGAATCCGTACCTGCGGTACGCGACGTTGCCGACCTTGCAGAACTCGCCGGCCCGGAGGCACTTGTGGCCCCACGGCAGACTCGCCGCGACGTAGCTCGAGGTGCACGCGGCGAGTGAGGGCGCTGCCGCAGCAGGCTGTGCAGTAACCGGCCCCGCAACAGCGGCCGCAATCGCGAGGACGGCGAAGCGCCGTCTGAGGTGCAGACTTCGAGCCGGCGCCATGTCCCGAGTGTACGCCTTGTCTTTTGTCGGCGATAGGCATACGGTCGCGTGACGTGAGCTCGCTCACCGCCGTCGTCCTCGCATCGTTCGTCGCCGGGCTCGCGCTCGCGGTGGGCGGCTGGCTTGCGAGCGGCGGGATCAGATCCGCGCTGAAGATGACGGTCGCCGACGCGAACTGGGACTTCTCGACGAGCTGGGCGTCGAACGTCACCGTCGTCGGTGCGATCCTTGGCACCGTCCTTTCGGCGCAGATCCTGCCCGCCACGACCGTCGTGGTCTCGCCGCTCGGCTACACGGCGCTGAGCCTCCTCTTCGGCGCGCTCGTCGTCCTCGCGCCGCTTATATTCACGGCCCTCCGCCGTGGCAAGGCTTCCAATCACGGGCCGGTGTACACGGGCCGAGGGTGGGCCTTCATCATCGCCTCGGGCGTGACCCTGTGGGGCGTGCTCGGGGAGCTTGCGACCATCGGGCTCGTTCTCTACGAGGCCGACCACGGGAAGAAGCTTCCCGCCGGCGCCGTCGTGCCGATCTGGATCGTGATCGGAACTGCGCTCGTCCTCGTCTCGATGTACGGGCTCGAGACCGTTCGGCTCACGCTCACCGAGCCGAAGGCATCGGGCGCCAGGGTCGAGTCGTTCGGCGACGAGCTGCCGTCCGCGCGGCCCTTCAACCTCCTCTAGCGCGCGCCCTACCGCGACATGCGGGCGATCGCGTACCGCGCAATCCGCACCGGGATCGTGTGCGTCGGCAGCAGCTCGCGGTGCCGGAGGGCGAGCCGCATCGCTGCGATCCCGACGAGGAGCGCGCCGCCGAGGACGAACGTGTCGGCGAGGTTGAACGCGACGTTCCCCGCCACGAACGGGTTCGGGATCAGCCCGTGGTGGAGGGCCGCGGACGAGAGGTTGCCGAGGATCCCGCTCACGAACACGCCGGCGCCAAGCGCGAAGAGCCGGGACGGAAGTCGCGTCGACAGCAGTACGACGACGAGGATCCCGACAGACAGCCCCATCCAGGCCGGCGTCCGGTGGTGTGCGAACGCCGCGTCGGCCGGAACGACCGCTTTCACGACGAGGTCGACGGCCGCGAGCGCGACCGCGACGACGACAGCCATGCCGAGGCGCGTCCGCACCAGGGCTGCATCGGCCGCGCGGGCCGGCTGCTGAACCCTCGAAAGCTCACCTCTCCTCAGCGCCGCCGAAACACGTTCGGCGTGGTCGAGCCGTCAGACGTACGACGCGATGAACGTCGGCTGCATGTTCCTACTGTGCCGGAACGATGCGGGCCTGGATCACCGAATCGAGCTTCGGGAAGCGCTTCTTAAGAAACGAATTACCTTGCGCCTGGATCTGCGGCTGAGCGTTCGACGGACCATCGCCGTAGCCGCCATAGAGCTTCTCGACGACCTTCATCCCGCTCGTCACCTTCCCGAACGGCGCGAAGCCCTGCCCGTCGAGGTTCGGCCCGTTGTTCCCGAGGTTGATGAAGACCTGCGTCGTCCGCGTGTTCGGCCCCCCGTCCGCGTACGTGATCGTCCCGACCTTGTTCGACGCCTTCACCGGGTCGTCCACGAGGTTCGCGGTCTGCCACGCCTTCGAGACGGCGGGGTAGCCGCTGATCCCGAACTGGACGACGAAGCCCTTCAGCACCCGGAAGAACTCGTCCCCGTTGAAGAACCCGGCCTTCACGAGGTTGTAGAAGCGGTCGGCCCCGCGCGGTGCCCAGCTCCGGCGGACGGTGACGACGAACGTCCCCTTCGTCGTCTTGAACTCGGCCGCGAAGGTCGCGGGCGCCTTCGCGTGCAGCGCTGCCGGCTTCAGCAGCGCCGGAGGAGGAGCGGCGGAGACCACGGATACACCCTAGCCGCGTTGCGGAAAGGCCACGATGCGGCACCCGGCGCGCGCCGCGACGCTGGAGCCATGAGGCTCGTCCTGGACGGAAACGAGGCCGCCGCGCTCGTCGCGCACAAGACGAGCGAGGTCATCGCGATCTATCCGATCACGCCTGCCTCGGCGATGGGCGAGCTCGCCGACGAGTGGTCGGCGAAGGGCCGGCCCAACCTGTGGGGCGACGTCCCGGCCGTCATCGAGATGCAGTCCGAGGGCGGCGCCGCCGGTGCCGTGCACGGCTCGCTCCAGGCCGGCTCGCTCACGACGACGTTCACCTCCTCGCAGGGCCTGCTGCTGATGCTTCCCGACATGTTCAAGATCGCGGGCGAGCTGACGCCGTTCGTCATGCACGTCGCCGCCCGCGCGATCGCGACGAGCGCGCTCTCCATCTTCGGCGACCACAGCGACGTCATGGCGGCACGCGGGACCGGCTTCGCCATGCTCTGCGCCTCCGACGTGCAGGAGGCGCACGACTTCGCCGCCGTCGCCACCGCCGCGACGTTGCGCGCCCGCGTTCCGTTCCTCCACTTCTTCGACGGCTTCCGCACCTCGCACGAGATCAACGTGATCGACGGGCTGAGCGACGACGACCTGCGCACACTCATCGACGAGACGCAGGTGCGCGCCCACCGCGAGCGGGCGCTCAGCCCCGATCACCCTGTCATCCGCGGTTCTGCGCAGAACCCGGACGTCTTCTTCCAGTCGCGCGAGGCGTCGACGCCGTTCTACGCCGCCGTGCCGAACATCGTCGAGGAGACCTTCGACCGGCTCGCTGAGCTCAGCGGCCGCCGCTATCACGCCTTCGAGTACGTCGGCGACCCGGAGGCCGAGCATGTCGTCGTGATGATGGGCTCCGGCATCGGCGCGGCCGAGGAAGCGCTCCGTCCCGGCCAGGGGCTCGTCAAGGTGCGCCTCTACCGGCCGTTCGACGGCGCCGCGCTCGCTGCCACGCTCCCGGCCACGACGAAGGCGATCGCCGTCCTCGACCGCAGCAAGGACCCCGCCGCGCTCGGCGAGCCGCTGTACGAGGACGTCATCACGGCGCTCGCCGAGCAGGGACGCCTCCCGAAGCGCCTTCTCGGCGGACGCTACGGCCTCGGGTCGAAGGAGTTCACCCCGGCGATGGCGGCGGCCGTGTTCGCCGAGCTCGCAGCCGACGACGCGCGCCTCCACTTCACCGTCGGCATCGACGACGACGTCTCGCATTCGAGCCTCACCGTCGACGACACTTCATGCAGCGAGCCGGACGACGTCGTGCGCTGCGTCTTCTACGGCCTCGGCAGCGACGGCACCGTCGGCGCGAACAAGAACTCCGCGAAGATCATCGGCACCCAGACGCCGCTCTACTCACAGGGCTACTTCGTCATCGACTCGAAGAAGTCCGGCTCGACGACGGTCTCGCACCTCCGCTTCGGCCCGCGTCCGATCCGCTCCTCGTATCTCGTCGAGGAGGCGCAGTTCGTCGCGTGCCACCAGTTCGACCTGCTGCCGCGCATTGACGTGCTCGAGGTCGCCGGCGAGGGCGCGACCGTTCTGCTCAACGCGCCGTACGGGCCCGACGACGTCTGGGACCGGCTGCCGCGCGCGATGCAGGAACAGATCGGCGCCAAGCACCTGCGCCTGTACGTCGTCGACGCCAGCAAGGTCGCGCGCGAGGCCGGGCTGCCCGGCCGCGTGAACACGATCCTCCAGGCGTGCTTCTTCGCGCTTTCGGGCGTGCTGCCGGCCCAGCGCGCGATCGGGGCGATCAAGGAGGCGATCTCGACGACGTACGCGAAGCGCGGCGAGGAGATCGTCGCGCGGAACTTCCGCGCCGTCGACATGGCACTCGACGCGCTCCACGAGGTGGACGTCGACCGGCCCGTGTCCGCCGCCGCGAACGGACACGCCGACACGGCGGACGGCACGCCCGACCTCATTCGCGCCCTCATCGCGGGACGCGGGAACGCGCTCCCGGTCAGCGCGCTCCCCGTCGACGGCACGTTCCCGCTCGGGACGGCGCGCTTCGAGAAGCGCAACCTCGCCGACGAGCTCCCGGTCTGGGACGAGTCGATCTGCATCGACTGCGCCAAGTGCGCGCTCGTCTGCCCGCACGCCGCAATCCGCATGAAGGTGTTCGACCCGAGCGCGCTCGCCGGCGCACCGGCCGGCTTCAAGTCGAAGGAATGGCGCGCGAAGGACCTCCCGGGCATGCAGATGACGATCCAGGTCTCGCCCGACGACTGCACCGGCTGCCGCATCTGCATCGAGACGTGCCCGGCGAAGGACAAGCACCGGCCCGACCACAAGTCGCTCGACTCGCTCCCGAAAGCGGAGCACGTCGACGCCGAGCGCGAGCGGTGGGAGTTCTTCCTCACGCTCCCAGAGATGGACCGCGCGAAGGTCCAGCCCGCGACGGTGAAGGGCTCGCAGATGCTTCAGCCGCTCTTCGAGTTCTCCGGCGCCTGCTCCGGCTGCGGCGAGACGCCGTACCTCAAGCTCCTGACGCAGCTCTTCGGCGACCGCATGCTCGTCGCGAACGCGACCGGCTGCTCCTCGATCTACGGCGGCAACCTGCCAACGACGCCGTGGACGACGAACGCCGACGGCCGCGGTCCCGCGTGGGCGAACTCGCTGTTCGAGGACAACGCCGAGTTCGGGTTCGGCATGCGTCTCGCACTCGATCATCAGTCGGCGCAGGCGAGGCGTCTGCTCGGCGAGATCGACGTCGAGTCGGACCTCCGCGACGCGATCCTCTCCGCCGACCAGAGCGACGAGGCCGGCGTCATCGCGCAGCGCGAGCGCGTCGTCGCGCTGAAAGTCGCACTCGCCGAGAGCGACGATCCGCGCGCCGAGCGCCTCGCCGCGCTGTCCGACGCGCTCGTGAAGACGTCGGTCTGGATCGTCGGCGGCGACGGCTGGGCGTACGACATCGGGTTCGGCGGCCTCGACCACGTCCTTGCCTCCGGCCGCAACGTCAACGTGCTCGTGCTCGACACCGAGGTCTACTCCAACACGGGCGGCCAGGCGTCGAAATCGACCCCACGCGGGGCGGTGGCGAAGTTCGCGGCCGGAGGCAAGCACACCGCGAAGAAGGACCTCGGCCTGATCGCCGCCGGATACGGCAACGTCTATGTCGCGCAGATCGCGCTCGGCGCCGACAATCCACAGACGGTGAAGGCGTTCGCCGAGGCGGAGAGCTACGACGGCCCGTCACTCATCATCGCGTACTCGCACTGCATCGCCCACGGCATCGAGATGGCGACGGCGATGGCACACCAGAAGGAGGCGGCGGACTCTGGCTACTGGCCGCTGTACCGCTACGACCCGCGGATCGAACGGCCGTTTCAGCTCGACTCGCGTCCGCCGAAGATCCCCGTGTCGGAGTTCACCCACAAGGAGAACCGCTTCAATCTCCTTGCACGCGCGAACCCGGCCGAGGCGGAGGAGCTCGCCGCCGAGGAGCAGCACGACGTCGACGAGCGCTGGCGCCTGTACGAGCGCCTCGCGAATCCCTCCTAGAGATTCCGCCGGTAGAAGAGGAAGCCGAGCGGGAGGACGCCCGCGAGCGCGACCCACGGCGCGAGCGCTATCCGTGCGTACGCGCTGACGTGCGACTCGGTCGCGCCGCCGCCGACCGCGTGCTTCGCAGCCTTCACGAGGTCGCCGATCTGGTTCTCCTCGAAGACGGCGCCGCTCGAGATCTCGGCGGCGCGCCGGAGGAGCGTGCCGCTCGTCGGGTCGGGAACGTAGAAGGGGTCGACGCGGCCGTGACGGTAGATCCGCTCGCCGCTCGCCCACGTGTGCACGAACACGGGACGGAGCTCGTGCCCGATGCCGAGCCCGTACAGCTCGAGATCGCGGGCGGCCTCGCCATCGGTCAGGACGACGAGGAGCCTGTGCTTCGCCGACTCGGTGAAGAAATGCGAGCTGAGCACCGGGACGAGCGCCTGGAGATTCGTCGCGCGGCTGCGCTTGTAGGCCTGCGTCGGCGGCGGCCGGTCGATCCCGACCGACTGCGCGAGCGTGCGGTCGAAGAGCGCGGAGTCCGTCGTCGGCATGACGTCTGGCAGGACTCGGTCGGTCATCGTCGCGATCCCGACCGGGACATCGCCGAGCGCGCGCTGGAGACGCGCAGCGATCCGCTTCGCGCGCAAGAGCCGCGCCGGCGCGTGCGGGCCCGACGCCGCGCGCATCGACTCCGACGTGTCGATGACGATGAACGCCTGTGCGTCGCCGCGCTCCTTCACGAGCTGCTGGTGCACGACCACCGGCTGCGCGGCGGCGACCGCGACGAGCGCGGGCAGGAGGACGAGAGCCGTCGCCACCTGCACGACGACGCGCCGGCCCGGCCCGTGCAGCCCGAGCGCCGCGCGGATCCTGCCCGACCGCCTCTCGGTCGCGAGCAGCGCCGCGAGCGGCGCTGCCGCGGCAAGCACGAAGACCGCGTCGACCGGTGTGAGGAACGTGACGCCGAAGAGCGCGAGCATCAGTAACCGTTGCCGACGAGGGACGTTCCGTGCCCGCGTCCGAAGCCGAAGCCTGCGTGCGCGTCCTGGCCGATCGGCCCCTTGCCCGGCCGTGTCACGCGCAGGACGAGCTCGAGGTTCTGCTTCGCGTCCGTGTTGCCCGGATCGAGCTCGACCGCCTGTGTGAAGTACTGGATCGACTGCTTCAGGACCTGGATCTGTGCCGTCTGGCTCCCGGCCGAGATCGGCGTCGTGATCACGAGCACGCCCAGGAGGTTCGCCGCGCCGGAACGCTCCGTCGGCGTCTGCGCGGTCGTCATCAGGTCGAGGAGTTGCGCCTGCGCCCTCGCGCGGAGCTTCGGCAGATCTTCCTGCGCTTGCGGGTTCGCGCCGATGTGCGTGTACCAGAACGACTGGAGCGCGTGGCGCCACTCGACCGTGTCCTTCGTCTGCAGCACCGAGCCGGCCGGGTCGCCTGGGAGGATCGTCGCCGGCTTCCAGAGGTCGTTGTGGTCGAGCAGCGCACGGAAGCGGATGTCGTCGCGGCGCACCGAGCTCTGCCAGGACCGTGCGTCGAGCGCGAAGAGCACGAGCAGTGTCGCGACCGCCGCGAGCACGAGCATCGCGACGCCGAGCCAGTGCCGCCGAACCACGGTCATGCCGTCCTCACCGCGAGGCGCGCGTTCCACCGTTCGTTGCCGGCGAGCAGGATGACGAGGACGACGCCGAGCGAGAGAAGCCCCCACGGTGCGGCGGCGGCGACCGGCTGAACGCGCTTGTGCGCGCCGTGTCGGAATGCTGCCGGGTCGACGAACGAGTTCGCCCCGAAGAGGGCGGCGAAGTAGCTCTTGTT
>DASXLN010000187.1:0-1596 GCA_036496165.1 Gaiellaceae bacterium
CGTGCGTCAGCAGATCCTCGGCGACGCGCCGCGCACGGTTGATCGGAATGGCGAAGCCGAGTCCGATCGAGCCACCACTCGTGGAGTAGATAGACGAATTGACCCCGACGACGCTTCCCGTGGCGTCGACGAGCGGTCCGCCCGAATTGCCGGGATTGATCGACGCGTCGGTCTGGATCATGTCGAAGTACGCCGAGGGGCCTTCGCCGCGTGCGACGAGGTTGCGCCCCACGCCGCTGATGACGCCCGCAGTGACGCTCGGCTCCGAGTTGCCGAGCATGAATCCGTACGGGTTGCCGATCGCGATCGCCCATTCGCCGACCAGCAGATTGTCGGAGTCGCCGAGCGGCGCGATCGGCAGATTCTTGGCGTCGACCTTGAGGACGGCGAGATCGTTCGTCTCGTCCGTGCCGATGATCTTCGCGGGGTAGGTCGTGCCATCACGGAGCATCACGGAAACGCGCGTTGCGCCGGCGACGACGTGTGCGTTGGTGACGATGACGCCGTCGGGGCGGATCATGAAGCCGGTGCCGAGCCCCGCCTGGGTCTGCGTGCCGCTCCGTCCGCCGCCGAAGAAGAAGGCGAACGGATCCGCCTGCACGCGCTGCTCGACTTCCGTCTGCACGGTGACGACGGCCGGCGCCACGCGCGCGACGGCGTCGGTGATTGCGGTGCGGCGCGACGCGGCGACCGCGGCGGGCCGGGGCGTGTCGTCGGCCCGTGCCACCTGCGCGGACGAATCGCGCGCGCCGCCGCTGCAGGCCACGAGGGCCGCCGCGCACGCGAGGCCGAAGCCGATCCGCATCAGGCTACCGGCCATACACGGCGCAACCGCGCCACGTCGCCCATGAACTGGTCGACGCCGCGGTCCGTGAGGGGGTGGACGAGGAGGGCCCGGCACAACGCCCCGGAGACGCCGACCGCATCGGCGCCGGCGACGGCGCAGGCGCCGAACTCGTGCGGCGACGCCGCATTGATGGCGACGACGTCGCACTCCGCGCGCGAGCTGTCGAATGCGGCGCGCACCTCGCGCACCACGCCGATGGCATCGTGTCCCGCGGCGTCGAGGGCATCGAGCGCGATCACGACGCTCGACGCGCCGGCTCGCGCCGCGAGCAATGCCTGCGCCGTGTTGAACACGTGCGTCGCCGCAACGCGCACACCGTCGCTGTAGAGCCGGCGCATGGCGCCGAGCGTCTCCTCGACGAGCGGAAGCTGCACGACGATCTGATCCGAGAGCTTCGCCAGCTCCTTGCCGTCACGGTACGAGCCGGCGGCATCGATCGCCTGGACGGTTGCGAAGACCGGCCCGGGCACGAGCCGTCCGAGCTCCAGGAGGTGGGCCCGTGCATCGCCGGCCGCTTCGGCCGCGAGCGCGCCAGGCGACGTGATCACGCCGTCGAGCATCCCGTGCGCGGCGCCCCACGCGACGTCCTCGGTGCGGGCGGTAGCGAGAAAGATCTTCATACGTCCGAAAGATAGAGGTCGGCCGGGTAGCGCACCTGGTCGAGAAAGAGGGCGTGGGCCGGTGCCGGCGCGGCGACGTCGTCGTTCGACTCCGCGGCCAGCAGCGCGGCGAACGAGTCGAACGGCCGG
>DASXLN010000188.1:0-3764 GCA_036496165.1 Gaiellaceae bacterium
GGCATCGCGAGCAGCCCGCCGATGGCGACGTCGAGCAACGTGACCCCGCGCGCGTCGGCGTAGCGCTGCAGCGCCTCGACCTTCGCCCACCGCTCCGCGGGGATCTCGCGTCCCGCGAGCCGCCCCTCGGTCGGCACCTGACCGACGGGATGCTTGCCCGTGAGCAGCCCACTCGCGAGCGGGAAGAACGGCAGCACGCCGATGCCGAGGCTGTCGCACAGCGGTAGGAGCTCGTCCTCCGCCTCGCGCTCGACGAGGCTGTACTCGTTCTGCGCCCCGACGAAGCGCGTCAGCCCGCGATCGCGTGCCAGCTCGTCAGCCTCGCGGACCTGCGCAGGCGAGAAGTTCGACGACCCGATCCAGCGCACCTTGCCTTCGCGCACGAGCTCGTCGAGCGCGCCGAGCGTCTCCTCGATCGGCGTGTTCGGATCGGGCTCGTGCATCTGGTACACGTCGATGGTGTCGGAGCGGAGCCGCCGAAGCGATGCCTCGACGGCCGAGCGGATGTACTCGCGCGAGCCGCGCGACTCGGACGGATTCTCGTCCATCGGCTTGCCGAACTTCGTCGCGACGAAGACCGCGTCGCGGCGGCCCTCGAGGATGCGGCCGATGAACTCCTCACTCGTCCCCTGCGAGTAGATGTCGGCGGTGTCGACGAGCGTGATGCCCTGCTCGATCGCCTCCTCGAGCACGGCCTTCGACTGCTCGTAGTCGATGCGCGCGCCGAAGTTGTTCGTGCCGAGCCCGACGACGGTGACGACGGGGCCCTCGGCGCCGAGCGAGCGCGTGCGCATCAGGTGGGTCTCCGCGCGATGAATCCTCTCGCCCGCATGCGCATCACGACCTCCCCCTGTTGGTTGACCAACTCGTGCTCGCCGACGATCGTGCCACGCGACGGGTCGCGCTCGCTGATCCAGGCGTCGGCGACACGGCTGCGCCCCGTGAGCACGTCGCCCGGCCGCACAGGGACGAGCCAGCGCAGCTCCTCGACGCCGGGCGAGCCGAGGCTTGCGCTGTCGAGTAGAACGTTGCGGACGAACATGCCCATGTACAGCGCGGCGCTGTGCCAGCCGCTCGCGATCAGTCCGCCGTACGGGCCCTCGACCTCGGGATCGGTGTGGAACGGCTGCGGATCGAACTCGCGCGCGAAGCGCACGATCTCCTCCGTCGTGACCTCGTGCTCGCCGTGCACGACCCAGTCGCCGACGGGAAAGTCCTCCCAGTACTTCATCGCCAGTCCCGCGAATGGACGACGACGAGGGTCTTCGTCGGGCGCGTCAGCGCGACGTACAGCTCGCGCAGACCGCGCTCGCCGCCCTCCTCGAGGATGCGCGCCGGCTCGATCACGACGACGTGGTCGAACTCGAGTCCCTTCGCCTGCGCCGGCGTGAGCAGGAAGGTGTCCTCCATCACCTCCGACTCGACGAGCGACCGCGGCCCGATGATCGCGAGCAGACCGTCGTCGAACGCGGCCGCCTCGCGCGCGGCCGCAGCGAGGAGGTCGTCCTCACCGACGCGGACGAGCTTCGGCGGCGCACCGCCGTGGCGGTAGGCGAGCGGCGGCTCGACGTCGGGTGCGATCCGCTCGAGCAGCGGCAATGCGAGCTCCATGATCTCGGCGGGGACACGGTACGCGTGGCGGAGCTCCTCGATCCGCACCTCCGCCTCCTCCGGGAGATACGGCTCGAGCTCCTGCCAGCGCCCGTACGTGACCGGCCCGGTCGCCTGCGCCACGTCGCCGAGCAGCGTGAGCGAGCCGTCCAGGCTCCGCCGCGAGACGGCGAGGAGCTGCATCGGCGAGAGGTCCTGCGCCTCGTCGACGATGACGTGCCCGTACGTGCGCGGCGGACCGTCGACGAGCGTGCGCGCGACGTCGAGCAGAGGCAGGTCGTGCGCGCTCCAGCGAAGATCGGACGCGCGCTTCGGACGGTCGCGCAGCAACAGCTTCTGCTCGCTGCGGTCGAGCACGCCTTCCGCCGCCTCGGCGAGCGTCGACGGCGACATCAGGAGCCGGGAGACGAGCTTCTCCGGACGCGGCAGCGGCAGGACCCGGTCGAGGTACTTCGTCAGGAAGCCGTTGCGGCGGAGCGCGCGCTCGAGATCGTCGAAGCTCCGCAGTGCCCGCGGGCCGAGCAGCTCGCCGTAGCGCTCGTAGAAGCGGCGCAGCAGCGTCATGCGGAACCGCTCGCGCGCGGGCGCGAGCGCGAGGCCTGCGTCGAGCGCAGCATCGAGCAGATCACGGACGTCGCGCTCCTTCACCGAGACGAAGACGCCGTCGGCGTAGAGCACGAGCTCCTCCGGCGCGGGACGCACCGCGAGCTCGACCGCGCGCTGCACGACCTCGCTCAGCCGCGGGTCCGCCTTCAGCGCGGCGACGTCGGGCACCTCCTCGCGGTCGGCGACGACGCCGTCGAGGAGCTCGGAGATCGCGCGCTGCTCGACCGCCTCCTCGCCGAGCGCCGGCAGCACGTGCGAGACGTAGTCCATGAACGTCGGGTTCGGGCCGACGACGAGGACTCGGCGCAGTTGCTCGCGATGCGTGAACAGGAGCCATGAAGCGCGGTGCAGGCCGACCGCCGTCTTGCCCGTGCCGGGGCCGCCCTGCACGACGAGCGCTCCCTCCGGCTCGGCGGTGATGAGCCGGTACTGGTCGGACTGGATCGTCGCGACGATGTCGCGCATACGCCCCTCGCGGCGGCGCTCGAGCTCCTCGAGCAGGAAGTCGGAGACGGATGCGCCCTCGACTGCGGTGCCGTCGAGCGACTCGTCGGAGATCGCGGTGAGCCGGCGGCCGTCCGTCTGGAAACGCCTGCGTTGGGTCACGCGCTGCGGCTCGCTCGGCGTCGCCGTGTAGAACGGCCGCGCGGCCGGCGCCTGCCAGTTGACGACGAGCACCTCGTGCGCGTCGTCGTGCACCCAACGGCGGCCCACGTACAGCGGGCGGAGCGTCCCGTCGAGCGTCAGGCGGCCGAAGCAGAGACCGCGCCCGGCGTCCTGGAACGTCTTCTGCCGGCGCTTGAGCCACGCCTCCATCGCGACCGCAGCGAACTCGGTCGCGGCGCGATCCTGCGCGCCCTCGAGCGTCGCGCGCATCTTGTCGAGGCACTCGTACGCGTTGTCGACGTACGCCTGCTCCTGTGCGAGCTCCGGGTGGGCCATAGAGTCAGCCTAATGAAGCTCGGCCTGAATCTCGGCTACGCCGCGCCGGGCACGAACCCGGCGTCGCTCGTCCCGCTCGTGCAGGAGGCGGAGGGGCTCGGCTACGACTCCGTCTGGGCGGCGGAGGCGTGGGGCACCGACGCCGTCACCGTGCTCGCGTGGATGGCGGCGAGCACGAGCCGCATCAAGGTCGGGTCGGCGATCCTCCAGATCCCGGGGCGGACGCCTGCGAACACGGCGATGACGGCGGCGACGCTCGACCTGATGTCGAACGGGCGCTTCATCCTCGGCCTCGGCAGCTCCGGGCCACAGGTGGTCGAGGGCTGGCACGGCCAGCCGTGGGGCGAGCCGCTCGGAAAGACGCGCGAGTACGTCGAGATCGTGCGCGCTGCGCTGCGGCGCGATGTCGTCGAACACGAGGGCGAGCACTACCGCATCCCGTACGACGGGCCCGGCGCGACCGGCCTCGGCAAGCCGCTGAAGCTGATGCTGCGGCCGCTGCGCGCCGACATCCCGATCTACCTCGCCGCGATCGGCCCGAAGAACGTCGCGCTCACGTACGAGATCGCCGACGGGTGGCTGCCGATCTTCGTCGACCCGGAGCG
>DASXLN010000189.1:0-3254 GCA_036496165.1 Gaiellaceae bacterium
CTTCCGATCGTCCTGCCGCCGGCGGTGGCCGGCATCGGCCTCCTTGCGGCGTTCGGGCGCCTGGGGCTGCTGCACACCGGGCTCCCGTTCACGCAGGGGGCGGTCATCGTCGCCGTGGCGTTCGTCTCCGGCCCGCTGTACGTGCGCCAGGCGATCGCCGCGTTCGAGGGCGTCGACGAGACGCTCGTCGCGGCGTCGCGGACCCTCGGCGCCGGCCCGACGAAGACGTTCTTCCGCGTCGTCCTGCCACTTGCGAGCGGCGGCCTCGGCGCCGGCGAGGCGCTCGCGTTCGCACGAGGGCTCGGCGAGTTCGGCGCGACGATCATGTTCGCCGGCAGCCTGCAGGGCGTCACACAGACGCTCCCGCTCGCCGTCTACCAGGAGTTCGACGTCGACTTCAGGCTCGCGCTCGCGCTCGGTGGCCTCCTCGTCCTCGTCAGCGCCGTGCTCCTCCTCACGCTGAAATGGCTCGCCTCCTCCTCAACTTCTGTCTTCCGCTTCGCGCCTTCGACCTCGAGCTGACGCTTCCGGTCGAGCGCACGGTCGCGCTCGTCGGGCCGTCGGGAGCGGGCAAGACGTCGGTCTTGCGTGTCGTCGCCGGATTGGTGGCCCCTGCGCGCGGCGGCGTGTCACTCGACGGTGCCAGCTGGAACGGCGTGCCTCCGGAGCAGCGGCGAGTCGGGTTCGTCTTCCAGGAGTACGCGCTCTTCCCGCACATGACCGTGCGCGGAAACGTCGCGTACGCCGGGCCGGTCGGCGACCTGCTCGAGCGGTTCCGGATCGGGCAGCTCGCCGATGCGCATCCCCGGGAGCTGTCCGGCGGCGAGCGGCAGCGCGTGGCGCTCGCGCGTGCGCTTGCGCGGCGGCCGGACGTCCTGCTGCTCGACGAGCCGCTCGCGGCGCTCGACGCGCACACGAAGTCGGAGGTGCGGAGCGAGCTGCACGAGCTGTTGCGCGAGCTCGCGCTGCCGGCGATTCTCGTGACGCACGACTACGAGGACGCAGCCGCGCTCGCGGACGAGGTCGGCGTGCTCGTCGACGGCAAGCTGCGCCAGGTGGCGGCGCCCGCCGAGCTCGTCGCCCGTCCCGCGGACGCGTTCGTCGCGTCGTTCACCGGCGCGAACCTCCTGCGCGGCCGCGCGCAGCGCGGCGAGCTGACCGAGGTGGTGCTCGAGGGCGGGGAGCGAGTGTTCTCGACCGACGAGGCAGACGGCGACGTCGGCGTCGTCGTCTACCCGTGGGAGGTGTCGGTCGCGCGCGCGCATGCGGACGGCGAGTCGGCGCTGAACGTCATCCGCGGCACGGTCGGCTCGGTCGTCGAGGTCGGGAACCGCGTGCGCGTCCGCGTCGGCCCGGTGACAGCGGAGGTGACGGCGTCGTCGGCGGAGCGGCTCGACCTCGCCGCAGGCGGGGTCGCCTACGCGACCTTCAAGGCAACCGGGACGCGGCTCGTGCCCCTGTGACACTTCGGTGAGCCGGACGTACGCGTACCTGGTACCGGCCTGTCCGATGCCGCGGCACACGTGAGAGGCCGGTACCAGGTACCGGCCTGCAAGTGTCACGGAAGGATCAACGAGGCTTCGACTCGGGGTACCGCTCGAGCCCGTCGTCGCGCAGCGGCTCCCACTCGCACGCGTAGTCGACGAAGGTGTGCCACTTGGGACGGATGTCGTGGCCCGGGTCGAAGAGGCCCATGCGGACGCTTCCGATCTCGCCGGTGTCCGGGTTCAGGCTCCACAGCGCGCTGCCGCACGTGGAGCAGAAGCACTTCGTCCAGCCGTCCTCCGGCGCATACGCGCGCACGAGCTCCTCGCCCGCGAGCAGCCGGATCGAGCCCGGCGCGATCCGCGCCTGCGCGGAAGCCGCCGTCCCGGTGCGCCGCTGGCACCGCGTGCAGTGGCAGTAGCCGGCGCTGAGCGGCCGCTCCGTCACCTCGAAGCTGACTCCGCCGCACATGCAGTGACCGGTGTACGGGGGCCCACCCACTCCCCTTCACGATAATCAAGGCGTGCGCACCACTGCGAAGGCCGACTACGCCGTCCGCGCGGCGATCGAGCTCGCCGCCCACGGCGACGCGCCCGTGAGCGCGGAGCGGATCGCCGAAGCGCAGCAGATCCCGGTGAACTTCCTCGAGAACATCCTCCTCGACCTCCGGCGCGCCGGGATCGTCGACAGCCGCCGCGGCGCCGCGGGCGGCTACCTGCTCGCGCGGCCGGCCAAGGAGATCGTCATCGCCGACGTCGTGCGCGCCGTCGAAGGACCGCTCGCGAGCGTCCGCGGCCTGTCGCCCGACCAGCTCGACTACGAAGGGCCGGCCGAGAGCCTGCGCGACGTCTGGGTCGCGCTCCGCTCCGCGGTCCGCTCCGTCCTGGAGCACGTCACGCTCGCCGACGTCGCGAGCGGGAAGCTGCCCGCGAACGTGTCGAAGCTCACGCGAGAGCCGGACGCGTGGGTTCGCCGGTCTCGCTGAACGTCCGCTCGCGCCGCGTCCGCACGTAGACGATGTCGCCCGGTGCGAGCTCGAGCACCTCGGCCTCGTTCCGCGTCAGCTGCACGTGCATCCGCTGTCCGTCGTCGCGCACGAGGTCGGCGCGCACCTCGAACCCGAGCCGGACGATCCGATCGACCTGCGCCTCGCGCGCCGGCCCATTCGGCTCGTGCGTGATCTCGATGTCGTGCGGCCGCACCCACGCCTCGTCGATCCGGTTCACCGGGCCGACGAAGCTCATGACGAACGGGTTCGCCGGCTCGTCGTACAGCTCGCGCGGCGGGGCCACCTGCTCGACTCGCGCGTCGTTCATGACGACGACGGTGTCCGCGACCTCGAGCGCCTCCTCCTGGTCGTGCGTGACGAAGATCGTCGTCACGTGCATCTCGTCGTGGAGGCGGAGGAGCCACTCGCGCAGCTCCTTGCGCACCCGTGCGTCGAGCGCACCGAACGGCTCGTCGAGCAGCAGCACCTCCGGCTCGGCCGCGAGCGCGCGTGCGAGTGCCATCCGCTGCCGCTGGCCGCCGGAGAGCTGCGCCGGGTAGCGCTTGCCGAGCCCCTTCAGCTGGACGAGCTCGAGCAGCTCGTTCACGCGTGTCGCGATCTCCGTTTTCGGCCGCTTGCGGATCGAGAGCCCGAACGCGATGTTGTCCCACACCGTCATGTGTGTGAACGGCGCGTAGTGCTGGAAGACGAAGCCGACGCCGCGCTTCTGCGGCGCGAGCGCCGTCGCTTCCTTGCCCGAGATGAAGACCTCTCCGGCGTC